>CAYRBS010000026.1:0-17332 GCA_964422335.1 uncultured Mariniphaga sp.
CATGTTCGTTTCATTTTGTAATATTGCAAAACGGTTGAATTTCCCCAATTACGGGGTTCAGCAACCAGTTTCTGTTCAGGTAAAATATATGACGGACATGTTTTTAGAAAAAGCAACCACAGTAAAAGCCCTTCAAAAAGTGGCTGAAAAATTAATCAATCGGTTTCCCGGGATGCGGGTTTTCGCATTTTACGGCACAATGGGCGCGGGAAAAACCACCTTTATCCAGGCAGTTTGCCGGGTGCTGGACACACCCGATAACGTTACCAGTCCAACTTTTGCACTCATTAACGAGTATAAAACCAAAAGCGGTGATTCTGTTTTTCATTTCGATTTTTACCGGATAAAAGAATTGGAGGAGGCCTTTGACCTGGGCTACGAAGATTATTTGTACAGCGGTCATTATTGCCTGATTGAATGGCCGGAGAAAATTGAATCGTTGCTCCCCCGGGAATATGTTGAAGTGAAGATTGATGTGGGAGAGGGCGGGGAACGTATCATCTCAGCAAAAACAGGGGATGCGGGCGATTTAAAACCACGGGGTTAAAACATTGTTTTTTTTCAGGGTTGCCATTTGTTGGGAATAAAATATTCTCTTCAGTTCACCTGATTTTGAAAATTGCACTTAAGACTGTAACTTGTAACGCTTTTACCGCTTTAAAAATTAATTCGCTTATGAAGACCCGTGAAGAGACCAAAGAAAGCATGTCGGTTTCGAAAACCATGCTGATGCCGAAAGAAGAAATGCTTGAGGTTAAAAACAGGGGAAGAAAGATAAAAATCGGGATTCCTTCCGATTTATCCAAAGTGGAATACCGGGTTCCACTGACCCCCCAGGCGGTTGATTTGCTCATTTCTTACGGTCACGAAATTTATATTGAAAAAGGCGCGGGCAAAATGGCAAGTTACAGCGACGAGGAGTACCGTGCTGCCGGCGCTGTAATTGTAGATGAAAAAGAAGAGGTTTTTCAATGTGACATCGTGTTGCGCGTGGCACCTTTCGACAGTGACGAAACAGAACTTCTTCGCGGGAACCAGGTGATTCTTTCGAACATGCAGATACAGGCGCACAGCAAAGATTCCATCCAAAGGCTGATGCAAAAGAAAGTAACTACCATTGCTTTTGAAAATATTGAAAACGAGCAGGGATTTTCACCTATTGTGCACCAAATGAGCCAGATAGCAGGAGCAACCTCCATTACCCTGGCCAGCGAATACCTGAGTAATGCCCACAATGGGAAAGGGGTACTTTTTGGCGAAGTAACGGGCATAACACCCGCCGAACTGGTAATTATTGGCACCAGCACTGCCGCCGAATACGCTGCCCGTGCCGCCCTCAGTCTGGGAATATTAGTGAAAGTGTTCGACACATCGGTTTATGACCTGAGTAAACTGGAAGAAAAACTGGGCCGCCGTATTTTTACATCGGTTTTTTATCCGAAAGTTTTGCGCAAGGCGCTCTTTTCGGCCGATGCGGTAATTGGCGCCATGCAATTTAACACCACCCCTAAATTTAAGGTGTCCGAAGATTTGGTAAAACAGATGAAGGAGGGATCGGTTATTATCGACCTGAACGCCAGCCAGGGAGGTTGTTTCGAAACTTCCAGGTGCACCGATCTTAATAACCCTACTTATATGGAGCACGGAGTTGTTCACTACTGTGTGCCCAACACTCCGGCTATTGTAGCCCGCACGGCATCCATTTCCCTGAGCAATATCCTTATTCCCATTTTGCTTTCTATTGGCGACAATGGCGGGGTGGACAACTACATTAAAAGCTCCAAAGGGTTTCGGAAAGGGGTTTATATTTATCACGGTATTTTAACCAATCCCGATGTTGGGCGGCTGTTCAATTTATCCTCAAAAGATATTGATTTGCTGCTGGCGGTATTTTAAAAATGACAGAATCAAAAAAAATGCAGGGTTCATTAAATAATCAATACCCTTTTAACGATGATCTGAAATTAAACCTTCAGTATGTTTTGGGCATTACGCTGGGTGTGTTTTTATTCCTGCTGTTTTTTCAGCCATTGGACCCGCCGGTTTCCGATTTTAATGAAAAACTATTGATTTTGTCCGGATTCGGGTTAATTACCCTGTTGCTGCTTTCGCTGTGCAGAATTGTTTTTCCTGTATTGGTCCCCCGTGTTTTTTTGCCTGAAAAGTGGACTGTAAAAAAGGAGATTTTATTGCACCTCGTGTTTTTAGCTTTGCACCCTGTTGCGTATGTTTTTTTTGCCCGTTATGTGGGAATCATTGAAATAACATTCCTGTTGGTTGTCAATATTGTATTGATTTCGCTTGCCATCGTAGCAGCTTTTATAATCATAAACGAGTATAAGTTTCTGAAAACCCGGTTGCATTCACTGGTGGGCCAATACCGGGGTGACAGAATTCCGGATGATGAAGTGCCTGCTGATACCGGAATTGAATTTGAGTCGGAAACCCAATCGGAGCATTTGGTACTTTTTCCCGAACAGATAATTCTTATAAAATCGGCCAGCAATTACATCGAAATTATTTACAAGCAGCATGAAAAAGTAAGCCGGCAACTGATACGGGGTACAATGAAAAAAGCGGAAAAACAAGTGTCAAAATACCCTTTTTTGATCCGTTGCCACCGGTCGTGCATTGTAAATTCCAAAAGCATTCGAAACGTTCGCAAAGCCGACGAAGGATTAAAACTTGAGTTGTACGATTATCCACGCGAGGTAAGTGTGTCGCGCCAATACGTTTTGATTGTAAAAGAAGCATTAAATCAACCGGGTTGACCGAAGCCATTCATCCCCTGCAAAATTCATTCATCCCAAATTTTCTGTGTACACAACTTTATTTGTGCAGGTTATCCCATTTATTTTTTTGTTGAAAAAAAAGGAAATAATTTTAATATAAAAATAATTGGCTATGAATATTTTAATGGTTTATCCTGAATACCCCGATACTTTCTGGAGTTTTAAATACGCCCTGAAATTTGTATCGAAAAAAGCAGCCCATCCCCCGCTTGGGTTGTTAACGGTTGCATCGCTCCTGCCCACCGGATGGAAGAAAAAACTCATCGACCTGAATGTTGAAAAGCTGAAAGAGAAAGATATCCTATGGGCCGATTTTGTATTTGTTGGGGCAATGTCGGCGCAGTACAATTCTACTGTGGAAGTCATTCAACGCTGTCAGTCAATGCAAAAGAAAGTGGTAGCAGGTGGCCCCCTTTTTACCGAAGACTTTGAGAAATTTGAATTTGTGGATCACCTGGTATTGAACGAGGCAGAAATTACCCTTCCCCGGTTTTTGGAAGATTTGGAAAACGGGTGTGCAAAAAAGATATACCAGACCGAACAATATGCCGATATCAAAAAGTCGCCGCTTCCCGATTACTCTCTCATAAAATTTTCCCATTACCCTTCAAAAAGTATCCAGTACTCGCGCGGTTGCCCTTTTAACTGCGAATTTTGCGACATCACAGCATTGCTGGGGCATAAAATGCGGACAAAAACCACCGGGCAGGTTTTAAGCGAACTCGAATCGCTTTATCAAATGGGCTGGAGGGGCGATATCTTTTTTGTGGATGATAATTTTATCGGGAAAAAACAGGTACTGAAACGGGATCTTTTACCCGCGCTGATCGATTGGATGCAGCGCCACGATAATCCGTTTTCCTTTTCCACGGAGGCTTCCGTTAATCTTTCTGACGACCCGGGGCTGATGCGCCTTATGACGCGCGCCGGGTTCGCTTCTGTTTTTGTTGGTATTGAAACACCGCAGGAGTCAAGCCTGGAAGAGTGTAAGAAAGTTCAAAACGAAAACAGGAACCTGGTGGATAGTGTAAAAACTATTCAGCGAAACGGAATGGAAGTGCTGGGTGGTTTTATTGTGGGGTTCGACAGCGACAAACCCAATATTTTTCAAAAACAAATTGAGTTTATCCAGGAAAGCGGAATTGTTTCGGCTATGATTGGGTTGTTGAATGCTCCTACCAAATCGAAACTTTACCAGCGGCTGAAAGAGGAAGGCCGGATTTTAAGCAAAATGACCGGCGACAATACCGATGCCACCACGAACCTCGTTCCCAAAATGGGCAAAGAAGCATTGGTGAAAGGGTACCTCGAGGTTATCCGCGGGATTTATGAAGGGAAACCTTTTCATCAGCGTGTAAAAAGGTTTTTAACCGATTTTCAGCCACAGGTGAAAAATAAAACAAAATTTACTTTCCCAAAATTCAAGGCACTGGTTAAATCCATTTTTATTATCGGGTTGTTCGATAAAACCCGGAAACATTACTGGCATTTGTTTTTCTGGAGTCTTTTCAATAAACCCGAAGTATTCCCGCTGGCCATTACCTACACAATTTATGGCTACCACTACCGCAGGGTATTCAAAAAAATGAATTGCTTTTAACGAGAAGCGGAAAGGAGTGCGGGTCAGTTTTTTGTTTTTACCAGTATCACCATTGAGATTGCCTCCACGGTAATTTCATCCGTAATTTCGCTGCCCGGGCCTGTTTCTTTAAAATCATCCCCTTCAACCATTAGTTGGAATTTTCCATGTGGCAGCGGAATGGACACTTTCTCGCGGTTCCCGTTAAAAATCAGCGTGATTTCTTCCCAGGAGTCACCCACGGCAGAACCGTCGATACAATAACCTACTACACCTAATTGGTATTCGGTACAAAAATGAATGTGTTTTTGCAACTGGCTGGCCTGTGCCATCCGGAATGCGGGATGGTTTTTTCGGAGGCGAATCAGCTTTTTGTAGTATTCAAAAACATCGAAATACTCTTTTTTGCGTTTCCAGTCGATTTGATTTACCGAATCGGGCGATTTGTACGAATTGTGGTTTTTCCCTTTGGTGCGGCAAAATTCAGCGCCTGCATGGATAAACGGGATTCCCTGTGATGTCAGTATCAGCGCACCCGCCAGTTTTACCATTTTTCGCAGCTCTTCATCGGTTGCCTTTGGAGCGCTCAGTTTTAATTTGTCCCACAGCGTGTAATTATCGTGGCACGAAGCGTAATTGACGCACTGGCCCGGTTGAGCAGCCCAGGGCATCTTCGAGGTTTCTACATAGTCGTACACTATTTCCGGGTGCTGCACGGCGGCCACCACCCCAAATTTTATGGATTCTTCGCGTAAATCGAGGCCACTCACAAACCCCTTGGATTTTTTGTTGCTGTGGTTTCCTTTCAGTGCATCCCGAAAATCGTCGTTAAATGCAGCAATACCCGGAAGTTTTATAATGTTTTGTTTTATGGCCCGTTGTTCCCCGGGCATCGGGCTGTGGTCGGCAGTCCATGGTTCGCCGTAAAGCAACTTCCCGGGCAGCGCCGAACGGATGGCTTGTATGGTTTCCAGGTCGTAGATCCCCATCAGGTCGAAGCGGAACCCGTCGATGTGAAATTCGTTTGCCCAGTATTTCAGCGAATCGATGATGTACTTCCGGACCATCGTCCGCTCGGTGGCCAGCTCGTTGCCGCAACCTGAAGCGTTGGCAAAAGTGCCGTCGGTTTTCTGGCGGTAGAAATAACCCGGGACGGTTTGATTAAATACCGATTTTTTGGTGAAGTAGGTATGGTTGTAAACCACGTCGAGAATTACACCCATGCCGGCCGAGTGAAGTGCCTGCACCAGTTTTTTGAGCTCTTTTATGCGCACGGTCCCGTCATACGGTTGGGTGGCATACGAACCTTCCGGGGCATTGAAATGAAGCGGATCGTAGCCCCAGTTGTATTTTTCATCGGGTTTTTCTTCATCTACCGTGGCAAAATCGTTTACCGGCAGCAGGTGAACGTGCGTCACCCCCAGCTCTTTTAAGTGGGCCAGCCCGGTTGAAAGTCCGTCGGGCGATTTTGTATTTTCTTCGGTGAATCCCAGGAACTTTCCTTTGTGCTGAATGCCGGACGATTCGGCAATGGAAAAATCGCGCACATGGGTTTCGTAAATCACGGCATCGGGAGCATGTTTTAACTCGGGTGATTTGTCTTTCTCCCAGCCTTCGGGATGAGTGGTTGCCGGATTAAAAATAATGCCGCGTTTGCCGTTCACCCCAACACAACGGACGTAGGGGCCGGATGTTTCTTCCAGCCATTCGCCGTCGTTGATGCGGATGGTGTAAAATCTCCCTTCGTAACTGCCATTCAACGTAGTGGACCAGGTGCCGTTGCCACTTGACTGAAGTTGGGTTTTATGAAAAGATTCGCCGGTTGTACCGTCCTTGTATAACCTGAACTCCACCATTTTGGCAGTAGGAGCCCATATTTTTACCATTATTTTTTCCGGGGTACAGAAAACGCCCAGGTCATCCCCCTCGTAACAGGGATACGTTGAAAAATCAATGTGGTTAAATTTCCAGTCTCTCATTAAAGATTAAATAATGTTTTTCTTAAAAGTACGCGCTGGCTTCCCATTCGTTTGCCTTTCACTTCCTTTACTACCACCGTTGCCCGGGGCAACCTTTTCAGGGTTCTGTCGAATAAATAAAATCGGTTCAAATCGATTATCAGTGTGTGGCTTTGTCCTCTTATCAGATATAACGGGTATAACCGGGTGTTATTGGTGCCTTTCAGCTTAAATTTCCGGTTCAGCCAAAAGCCGCTGAAAATCAGCAGCGGGGTGTCGATGTCCACATCGGTGTTTCCGGTGTTGGTAATAATCAGCTCCAATTCATCGGGGTAGTACAGGCGATCCTTTTTTAATTCAACATTTATTCTTTTACGCCGGAAAAGTGGTCTTTTGAATCGCCCGGAGCTTTTTCGCGGCTTTGAGAATAAAATTACCATAATAACTGCCAGCAGCACTAAAAATGCCAGTAAAGCAAGGGTGGACCCTTCGGGCCCGGTTTCGTTCTGTGCCAAAACCTGCTGTGAAAAGACCAGCAAAAAAAGTATCGCCAACACCTGTTTCATTTCCTGAAATTTTGATGCAAAAGTAGCAGAATTTTCCGGTTGAATGGTTTTAAATTATTTATTGAACCACGGATATCTCAATCTGTGAAATTCAAATTTGAAAGGCGTTGACCAAAGTGCAGGTTCTCATTTTCTGTTAATTTTTTGTAAGGAAACGAATGGAATCCCGACTATTATTCGGATAAAACACTTTTTTGTATTTAATTTGATATTTTAATCGTTTTTATAACCGGAAAATTTTTGACAATGAAACAATTGATATGCCCTGTATCGAACGAACAGGTAAATGAACGCCTTACAAGAATAAATGCCTTTTTTACTATTTTACTGGTAATTGCCGGATTTGTGTTTCACTCGGTTTTCTTTCCGCTTTTCCTGCTGGCCGATTTTTATATCCGGGCCTTTACCAAATCGAAACTCAGCCCGGTAAGTTTTATCAGTTCGGGGCTGGCCAGGTTGCTGCAGTTAAGCAAAAAACCCATCGACAAAGCGCCTAAAATGTTTGCCGCCCGGATGGGGTTTTTGATGACACTGGTTATTGCCGTTCTTTTTCTGCTTCAGCTTTACACTGCTTCCATGGTAGTGGCCGGCATCCTGGTGTTTTTTGCATTGCTCGAATTTGCTTTCGGTATTTGCGTGGGGTGCATCATTTATTCCTACCTGGTACTGCCCAATTTCAAATAAGCATCTTCTTCTGCCGGCAGGTAACTGAATTGTCAGGGTGTCATGCCCTTATAGTCGTTGAATAGCTGACATTTAAATGATTGACTGGCCAGCCTTATTTTTGTAAATAAACCTTATCTTTGCAGGTATAAATTTTAATAAATATGATTGGGCGGTTTTTTCATCTTCCGGGAACAAAAAAGTTTAATATTACTCCGAGGTTTTACGACCCCGATAAGGAGGAGCGTGAAGAAAGGGAGCGCAGGATAAAAGAAGAGCTGGGCATTGTTGACGAGAAGAAAGACGATGGCAGGCCTTTCCGGCCCAACGTAAAAGGGCAGTTCAGGAGGGCCCAGGAAGGTTATTCCAAAACGACCGAAAAAGCCCGAAAGGCTTCCAATACACGGCTTGTAATCCTGATTATGATCCTGGCGTTAATTTTTTACTTGTTTTTTTATTCAGATTTTACCTTTTAGTGAGTGATATTATACAATTATTACCCGATTCGGTAGCCAACCAGATTGCTGCCGGTGAAGTTATCCAGCGGCCTGCTTCGGTTGTGAAGGAGCTGGTGGAAAATGCACTGGATGCAGGCGCGAACGAGATTACAATCCACATTAAGGATGCAGGGAAAACCCTCATAAAAATTACCGACAACGGTTGCGGGATGTCTCCCACCGATGCCCGGATGGCATTTGAACGGCACGCTACGTCGAAAATAAATTCTGCCAACGATCTGTTTTGCATCCGCACCATGGGTTTCAGGGGCGAAGCACTGGCTTCGGTGGCTGCCATTGCCGATGTTGAACTGCGCACCAAAAGGGTGGAAGATGAATTAGGAACACTCATTCACACGGTGGGATCGGAAGTAAAAGCCCAGGAGCCTGCGGCCTGTACCAACGGAACAACCATCACGGTAAAGAACCTGTTTTATAACGTTCCGGCCCGCCGGAAGTTCCTGAAAACCAACACCACCGAACTCAAACATATTATCAACGAAATACAGCGTGTGGCCTTGCCAAATCCCGATATACGGTTTTCATTTTTTCACAACTACTCGCCACTTTACGACCTGGGAAAAAGTAATTTACGCCGCCGGATTGTGGATGTTTTTGGAAAAAATATCAACCAAAGCCTGGTTCCGGTGGAGGAGAAAACCAGCATGGTGAATATTCTGGGTTACGTGGGTCAACCCAGGTATGCCAAAAAAACCATGGGAGAACAGTTCTTTTTTGTGAACAAACGGTACATGCGGCATCCTTATTTTCATAAAGCGGTGATGCAGGCTTATGAGAAATTGCTCCCGGCAGATGCTTTTCCCTCGTATTTTCTTTTTCTTGAAATCGACCCGGCAGGAATCGACATCAATGTGCATCCCACAAAAACCGAAATAAAATTTGAGAACGATGTAGCCCTCTGGCAAATCGTTCATGCAGCCGTGCGCGAAACACTGGGGAAGCACAACGTGGTACCTTCCATCGATTTCGACCAGGAAGGCAGCATCGAAATACCGGTGCAGCGAAAAGAAAAAGGGGAGGCCACTTTTCCGGAAATTCAGGTTAACCCGGAATACAACCCGTTTGAGCAGGAACAAAAAAATCTTTCGGGGAGCTGGGGGCCGGGACAAACCGGAAAAGAAAATGTGGGGCACTGGGAAGATTTGTATGGCCCCGCGCCCGGAAAATCCCAGGATGAAGAGCAGTCCCGGTTCCGTTTTGGGGACGGCGGGGAACCCAACGGGAAGGCGGAAGAAAAATTTGCCGGGAAAAAAGTGATGCAACTGAAGCAGAAGTTTATCCTCACCCCGGTAAAGTCAGGGTTGATGGTGATTGATCAGAAACGGGCGCATGAGCGTATTCTTTTTGAAAAGTTTATGGAAGTGCTCCGGTCGGAATCGGTGGCCAGCCAACAGCAACTCTTTCCGCAAACCATTGAACTGGAGCCCGGCGATGCAACCTTGTTGAAAAATATACTGAACGACTTGCTGGCGCTGGGTTTCGATATTCGCGAATTTGGGAAAAACACCTTCGTAATTAACGGTACGCCGGGCGTTCTTGATGTGGCATCGCCCGAAATTATTGTAGAAAAATTGCTCGAAGAATATAAAAATTCCCCGGTAAATGCCCGTGCGAAAGTAAAAGAACAAGTGGCCATTTCGCTGGCCAAAGCATCGGCACTCGACTATGGCACCGACCTGAAACAGGAGGAGATCGACCATTTGATTGACGGGTTGTTTGCCTGCGCCACGCCCAACTATTCGCCCGAAGGGAAAAAGGTACTGACCATTGTGCCGTTGGAAGATATTGAAAAAACTTTTAATAAATGACAATATGTTGTTTCTTTGAAAAAATAATATATTGGCCTGGCAATTGTTGATGCCGGAATTAAATTGTTAAGTATGAATTACCGACCCGTTATGTCCAATATGCCGCCGGTTGTAAAAAACCTCATTATTATTAATGTGCTTTTTCTGCTGGCAACATGGGTTTTACAGCCCAGGGGAATTGATTTGGTTGAGTTTTTCGGGATGCACTATCCTGAATCAGAAAAATTCAAATTACACCAGATTATTACACACATGTTTATGCACAGCCCCTCGGGCATAGCGCATATTTTTTTCAATATGTTTGCCCTTTGGATGTTTGGCCGTGTACTCGAAAGTGTTTGGGGCTCGCGCCGTTTCCTGATTTATTATTTTGTAACCGGCCTGGGGGCATTGGTGTTGCATACCTTTGTAAATTTCCTTGAGTTTTCAGCCATTCAAAATTCCCTGGAGGCCTTCAGGAACACGCCCTCACCCGAATTACTGGATCAGTTTGTAAGTAAACACCTGCCCAACTCTTCGGCGCAGGTCCGCGATTTTATTAATAATTGGTACGACGATCCGGGAAATTCAGCCCATGCCTCCGAAGGAGTCCGGCTAATGGAACGTATTCTGACCATGAAAATGAACATCCCCACCGTGGGTGCCTCCGGCGCAGTATTCGGGGTTTTGCTGGCGTTCGGGGTTTTATTTCCCAATACGCAGTTAATGCTGCTTTTCCCGCCCATTCCTATTAAAGCAAAATATTTTGTTATTGGCTACGGGCTGATTGAACTGTACCTGGGGTTTTCCCGTCCGGGAAGCAATGTGGCCCACTTTGCCCACCTCGGGGGGATGCTGTTTGGCTATTTGCTTATTAAATACTGGAACAAAAAAACGACACATTTTTATTAAAACAGACCAATAGATTTGAGTATAGAGTATTGAGATTTGGGATTTGAAGATTGAATTTTGAATAAGATGGATATTTGGGGAGACATCAAACGTACTTTTAAAGAAGGTTCGGTTTTAACCCGGCTGATTTATATTAACCTGGGCGTATTCCTGCTCATTAAAATCATTGGTGTCATTTTTTACCTGGCCGGACAATCGTTTTACCTCGTTGAATGGCTTTCGGTTCCTTCCGACCTGGAAATGCTGGCACGCAGGTTCTGGACTCCGGTTACCTATATGTTTTTACATGCCGGTTTTTTGCATTTGCTTTTTAATATTTTAGGGTTGTACTGGTTTGGCAAGTTGTTCCTTTATCGTTTCGAAGGGGAAAAACTGTTGAGTGTTTACCTGCTGGGAGGTTTGGCCGGGGCATTTGTATATGTACTGGCCTATAATATTTTTCCGGTGTTCACTTCGGTAAATGCCGTTTTGCTGGGCGCATCGGCATCGGTTTTTGCTATTCTGGTGGCCATTGCCGTTTACGATCCGCAGCGCGAAATCCACCTGTTTTTTATTGGCAGGTTTCCGATAAAATACATTGCCGTTTTTTATGTATTGCTTTCAGTAATTGGTATTTCTGCATCGAACCCGGGCGGCAACCTGGCCCACCTCGGGGGCGCAGCCTGGGGCTGGTTTTATATTTACCGGTTGCAGCGCGGCAATGACATGGGCAGCGGGCTGGTTCACCTTATCGGCAAGCTGAAAGACGGCCTGCCATCGAAAAACCGGATGAAAGTAACCTTTAAACAACCTCCAATAGATGATTATGAATACAACCGGCAGCAGAATCTGAAACAGGAAGAAATCAACCGGATTCTCGATAAAATCGCCCGCTCGGGTTACGAAAGCCTTACCAAAAAAGAAAAGGAAATTCTGTTTAAACAGGGAAAAAGATAATAGGGTTTACCGGTGCGGTTTTTTAAAAATATCCGGGGGACCATCCTTTTATTCTTGTTTCTCCCTGTGTGCCTGGTAAATACTGGCATTCAGTTCGAACCCCACCAACAGGATCATCGACATAACATACATCAGGAACAAGATGATGAGCAGGGTACCGATTGAACCGTAAAGTTTGTTGTACTGGCTGAAGTTGTTGATGTAGTAAGAAAATCCCACCATTGCAATAATGCTGAGCAACGTAGCGAGGGTTCCCCCTGCCGAGATAAAACGCCATTTGGTTTTTTTTGCCGGCGCCATGTAATACAAAAAGGAATAGGCAAAGAAAAACAATGCAATAATGATAACCCATTTTCCAGCGGTAAGGAGTAGGATTGTAAAACTGTCGCGTAAAATTTCGTGTTCGCGCAGGTAGCTGATGGCGATTTGTCCGCCGGTGAGTAACGAAATAGCCAGGGTGAGCAATACCGAAAGAATAATAAGCAGCAGGGTGGCAGCCAGCCGCTGGCTCAGCCACGACCGGCGGTTAATACTATGAATGGTGGCATCAAATGCACTCATCATGGACGCCAGGCCGTTGGTGGAGAATATCAGCGCCAGGAAAAAACCAAATGAGAGCAGCCCGCCCCGTGGCCGCAAAATGATGTCGGAAACGGTGTCTTCAATCGTGGTAAAAGTACCCTGGGGCACCAGTTCCTGAATAAGCCGGAACAACTCACTTTGAAAATTTTCGATAGGAATGTAGGGAATCAGGGTAAACAGGAAAAGGACTGCCGGGAAAAAGGCAATAAAAAAAGAAAAGGCAATGGCCGATGCACGCGTGGGAATCGCCCCGTTGACAATGCTTCGCCAAAAAAACAGGGCAACATCGTAAAGGGGAACACCATCGAAAAATGGAAGAGATACCTTTTGGGCACGCTCCATCATTTTTTCGCCCATATTTTTGTACCGTTCCTTTTTAATCCAACCCTTCATCATAGGGTCATTCCTCTTTTTCAATTCTAAGTTGGTGAATAAAACTTTTGTCATCACTCTGTTTCAGCAGGAAGTAAACCCTGAACCTGCCGTTTCTTGTGTCGAGGTTGCCAATAACATATTGGGCTCCATCTTTGCCTCCCTGGTGAATAACACTGAAATTTTCGGGTTTGTTGCTGTTAAAAAAACTGCCGGTTATTTGTTCTGCCTGTGCTTTGCTGTAAACATTGTCGTTGCCCGGCACAACCAGTTCAATATTTTGATTGAAATGGTCCGAAAGTGCCTGCGAATTACCTTCTTTCAGGCTCTTGATAATCTCGTCGTGGATTTGAGCCTTGCCCGGTGTTGCTAAAAATAACAGCCCGGCAAAGAAGAAAAGTATAAAAAATTTGTTTTTTATTGATGGCATGATTTTAATTTTTTTTAAATATAAAGCGTCGAAATTATAACAAAAACTGTGCAAAAACGGTTCCAGCCTTTTATTTTTGGTAAATTTATAAAATAATAATGCATAATCAGGCATGAAACTAACTTTATTGGTAGTGGGTAAAACCGATGAGAAATTTTTAAAAGAGGGAATTGCCCGGTACACAGGGCGACTGAAACATTACATTGATTTTAACATAGAAGTAATCCCCGATATTAAAAAAGGCGGGAAAACAGGAGTTGACCGGCAAAAAATAAAAGAAGGGGAACAGATTCTTTCCAGAAAAGGGCCGTCAAAAGAGTTTCATCTGTTTGACGAAAACGGGAAAACTTTTACATCGAGGGGGTTTGCAGCTTTTCTCGAAAAGAAGATGGCAAGCGGTTTGAAAGAGCTGGTTCTTGTTATTGGCGGGCCTTATGGCTTTTCAGAGGAAGTTTACCACCAGGCTGCTTCAAAAATTTCATTGTCGCCCATGACTTTTTCCCACCAGTTGGCTCGACTTTTGTGTGTGGAACAGATTTACCGGGCTTTTACGATATTGAAAGGCGAACCATATCATCACGATTAGTGTGTTTTTAAAAATTAACAAATACAGTTTTCTCATTTTTGCCCTTTGCTTTTTTGGGATTGCGGCAATTATTGAAAATGGTTTGCTTGAAAAGCATCCCGAAACACACCTGATAGAGGATTTCCGGGAAACTTTCCATAAAAACGGGCAGGAACTTGCCGGCTACCTGGACCAAATGGCCGGCATGGCTTCAGAAAGCGGTGCCAGCGGGGAATTGATAAATTACATAGACGAAAACCATTCATCTTTCAGGGAAAAAGGATTTGGCTTCCTGGTTTTTTATTCCGATTCATTGTATTACTGGTCAGACAGAACCATCTCTTTTTTCGATTCACCAACGGAACTTCCGGAAAGTGATGGGTTGGTCAATCTTCCCAACGGTTATTATTATACCCGGCACCAGGCAGCCGGTGACACCCATATTTTCGGGTTTCACCTGGTGAAGTCGGAATACAGTTTTGAAAATAAATTTCTGAAGAATCGTTTTTTTAAAGGATACAATTTGCCCGGCAGTTTTGGGATCTCTTTTGGAGAAGACGACGATGACTATGCCGTTCACAACGAAGAAGGGGAGTACCTTTTTTCGGTTAACCCGGAAGGAAGTTATCTTTGTACCACCAGCCAGCTTTACTTTCCCGGGGTTATCTATCTTTTGGGGTTGTTCATTTTGCTGCTTTATTTCCGTCGTGAGTTTATGGAATCGGCAGCCCCGTTTTTTATCCGGCTTTTCGGGCTGGGAATCGGCCTGTTCCTTGTTTACTGGCTCCACTTAATTTTCAGGCAGCCCAAGGTGTTTTACCACCTCGAGTTTTTCAGCCCGTCGATTTTTGCCCTGAACAGTTGGCTGCCTTCGCTGGGCGATTTCTTTCTGCTGGCTCTGTTTTTCCTGTTCTGGATATATAATTTCGGGAAGCACCTGGACATTGATAAGTTGCAGAAAGACTCATTTTTGCCCCGCAAAATGATTGTTGTACTGCTCCTGCTTTTTTCGGCCAGCCTTTATTTATTGGTTCATTTTTATACCCGCGAGCTGATTTTTAATTCAACCATTTCGTTTTCGCTGAACCGGATTACCGAAATTTCGGCGCCGAGCGTGGTCGCCATTTCTTCCGTGGGGCTGTTGCTGTTGTCGGTTTTTTAT
Organism: uncultured Mariniphaga sp.; assembly: GCA_964422335.1. GTDB lineage: Bacteria > Bacteroidota > Bacteroidia > Bacteroidales > Prolixibacteraceae > CAYRBS01. The sequence goes on from CAYRBS010000026.1 coordinate 14,823, forward strand.
CTCACCATAAAAATAATTGAAGGCGTCCGGAATGATTTTGGGCTTTGGCAAACTACCGGAATGGTACTGCTCATTGCCCTTTTTCTGGCTGCCATGCAGTTCATGTCGGTGCAAAGCTCTTCCCTTTCAGCCCTTTCGCTGTTTGTTGTGTCGGCGGTGCTGGCATCGCTGTTTAGCAGAAATTACCTGCAGAAATTTACGCTGAGTTACCTCATTATTTTTGTGGCAGCTGCTTCGCTTTACTCTTTGTTTGTTTTTTATACCACCATTGCCGAAAAGCAACGCGATGAACAGAAGCTGATGGCCGTTACCCTGGTGGCCGAGCGCGATCCGGCAGCCGAAGTTTTTCTTTCCGAATTACAACAAAAAATACGTGTTGATTCCAACATTCCCAGCCTGCTGATGGAAGAGGAAGAAGATGTGCTGGTGGATTATATTGAACAAACCTATTTTAGCAGCTATTTCAGGCAATACGAGGTACGGTTTTTTGTCTGCTCGGGAGCCGATAGCTTGTTTATTGAAAAAGATAAAAGGATGGCGCCCTGCGTCGATTTTTTTGAAACCATGATTGAGGCGCAGGGAATGAAAATTCCGGAGACCAACTTTTATTTTATGGATAATATGAACGGCCGCATTTCGTACACGGGCTGGCTTCATTACCCGCTTTCTTCCGAATCGCAGGGGATTTCCATTTTTATTGAGCTAAATTCAGAATTGTTTTTCGAAGGCATCGGGTTTCCTGAATTGCTTATCGATAAATCGATGGCAAAGCCTGAAATCTACAAGAAATTTGATTATGCAAAATATTACAACGGCGAACTGACCGACAAACACGGCGATTATAATTATAATTTTTATGTCCACTCGTACCTGACTACCGACGACGAGTTTGAATTCAACCGATGGGATGGGATGGAACACCTGATTTACCATTCACGGCAAGACAATTACGTGGTTGTTTCGCGCGAAATATTTACTGCTGTCGATTACCTCATTTCTTTTCCCTACCTGTTTGTGTTTTATTTCCTTTCGGTTCTGGTGCTGCTGTTTATCGGAAGCGCAAACATCCGGAAACGTCCGCTTACATTCGATCTGAAATTTAAAATCCAGGCTTCCATTATTTCCATTGTGTTTGTTTCCCTGCTGCTGGTGGCATCGGCAACTATCTGGTATAACGTAAAAGAATACAAGGAAAAACATCAGAACGATTTGAACGAGAAAATGATTTCAATTGCCGAGGAAATTGACATGAGGCTGGATGAGGTGGACGAAATTACGCCGGAATTAATCGACTGGCTGCACCCCGAGCTGCTGAAACTTTCCAATATTTTCCGTACCGATATTAATATTTATGGTACCGACGGCGATTTAATCGCCTCTTCCCGCACGGAACTGTTTAACAGCGGCCTCGTTTCTTCCCGGATCAGCGCACGGGCTTACTACGAAATTTTTGAAAACTTTCAGATTAGCCACTTTCAGCCTGAAGAGATTGGAAAGATGTCGTATTTATCTGGTTACAAGCCTATTATTAACGACAGTGGCGAATACCTCGGAGTCATAAACCTGCCTTACTTCATCCGGCAGGACCGCTACAGCCAGGAGCTTTCAACCATTGTGGTGGCCTTTATCAATTTGTATGTGCTGCTGTTCCTGGCCAGTATTATTGTGGCTATTTTTATTGCCAATCAAATTACCCGGCCCCTGGTACTGATCCAGGAAAACCTCCGGAAGATTGAGCTGGGCAAACGCAACGAACCCATTTACTATGGCCGCAACGACGAGATTGGCAGCCTGGTAAAAGAATACAATAAAAAGGTGGATGAGCTTGCTGTGAGTGCCGAACTGCTTGCCCGGTCTGAACGCGAATCGGCCTGGCGCGAAATGGCCAAACAGATTGCCCACGAAATTAAAAACCCCCTCACCCCCATGAAGCTGAATATTCAGCACCTGCGGCGTACCAAAGGGAAAGGGCAGGAGTACGAAAAATTTATCGAGCGGGTTACGGCTACCTTAATCGAGCAGATTGACAACCTTTCGAATATTGCCACTGAATTCTCCAACTTTGCCAAAATACCTACTGCACGGAACCAGGTTTTCAATCTGGCCGAACAACTGAAAAAGGTGATCAGCCTGTTTCAGTCGCACGACCGGGTGACGATTGAATTTCATACCAACGGACTGGAATATATTGAGGTGAATGCCGACCGGGAACAACTTTCGCGGGCCATTATAAACCTGGTGAAAAACGGTATTCAGGCAATTCCCGAAGACCGGCAGGGGAAAGTTGAAATTCAGCTTAACCGCCGCGACCACATGGCGGTTATTGCGGTTACCGATAATGGCGAAGGTATTCCGGAGGAACTGCGTGAAAAACTGTTTAGCCCCAGCTTTACCACCAAAACCAGGGGAATGGGGCTCGGCCTGGCCATTGTGAAGAACATTGTGGAAAATTTTGCCGGGCACATCTGGTTCGAAACCGGGCATGGAAAAGGCACCACTTTTTATATTGA
>CAYRBS010000027.1:0-17185 GCA_964422335.1 uncultured Mariniphaga sp.
ATTCGGTCGAGATTCAATTCATTTTCCTCCGGATTGAAAACAAGGTTTGCATTGGTTGGTTCGTCGTATTCCAAATCTACTCCCGGCAGGTTTTCCGCCTCTCCCCTTTCCACTTTTTCGTAGAGTTCGGGTTTATTATTCCTGCAATAATCCAGGGGGGCATCCATAAAGAAAAGGTTAAACCGATCTTTTCCGATAATTCCGGAAATTTGATCGCGCAACGATTTGTCGGGCGTGATAAACGAGCAAATAACAATAATTCCCTGGTCGTTCAGCATTTTGGCAATATGAGCTACCCGGCGAAGGTGCTCTGCCCGGTCGGCAGGCGAAAAGTCAAGCTCGCGGTTGAGGCCCGAGCGTACCGAACTGCCATCGAGCAATACAACAACAGCCCCATCGTCAAACAATCGCTTTTCAACACTGAATGCCAGTTCGTTTTTCCCCGAACCATGCAATCCGGTAAACCAAAGGGTCACTCCTTTCTGGTTGTATTTATTCTGACGGGCTTCAGCGGAGATCAACGATTTTCCCTGTTTGATACTTTCCTTGTCGATATCGGTAATCCGCGTGGGAAGGTTTTTGCTTTCCAGCTTATCGAGAATCATGCCCACTGCCACGGTATTATTGGTAACAGGGTGAATCAATACAAAGGAGCCGGTATGTTTGTTCTTTTTATACGGATCGAAAAAGAGCGGTTTGGCCGTAGTCAACACGGCACGGCCAATTTCGTTGAGGGTGAGATGTTCCACATCCGATTTTTCAAGCGTATTGACATCCACTTTGTAGCGCAGCATGTCGATGCGGGCACGGGTAGTGTTGGTTGTTTGTTTCAGGAAAAACTGGGTAGAAAGGTCCATGGGATCTTCGTCCATCCAAACCAACATCGCTTCGAAATGGCGTTCTACGCGGGGCAGGTTATCTGGAGATGCCAGTATTTCGCCGCGGGAGATATCGATTTCATCTTCCAGCACCAGGGTAACCGACTGGGGAGGGAATGCTTTATCGAGCTTATCGGTTCCTCCGGCGGGAAAAACAGGAATGGATTTTACCTTCGAAGTTTTTCGCGAGGGCAATGCCATCACCGTATCACCGGGCCGGACGATACCCGAGGCAATTTTCCCGGCAAAACCCCGGAAATCGCGGTCGGGACGAAGCACGTACTGCACAGGAAACCGGAAATCGTCGTAGTTACGGTCGCTGCTAATATGCACCGACTCCAGGAATTCGAGCATGCTTTTTCCGTGGTACCAGGGCATTTTGGCGGAAAGCTCTACCACATTGTCGCCTTTAAGTGCCGAGAGCGGGATAAAATTTACATCGGGGATATCGAGTTGGGTAATAAACGACTCATAATCGTCACAAATATCATCAAATACTTTTTGGCTGTAATCAACCAAATCCATTTTATTTACCGCCAGCACCACGTGTTTAATTCCCAACAACGATACTAAAAAGGTGTGTCTCCTCGACTGGGTAATCACCCCCTTGGTGGCATCGATAAGAATGATGGCCAGGTTGGCCGTAGAGCCGCCGGTAATCATGTTGCGGGTATATTGTTCATGTCCCGGGGTATCGGCAATAATGAATTTCCGTTTAGCGGTAGAAAAGTAACGGTATGCCACATCGATGGTAATCCCCTGTTCGCGTTCCGCTTTGAGTCCATCCAGCAGCAGGGCATAATCAATGTCTTCGCCGGCATGCCCCACCCGTTTGCTGTCGCGTTCCAGGGCAGCAAGCTGGTCTTCATACAACATTTTGCTGTCGAATATCAACCGCCCGATGAGCGTTGATTTACCGTCGTCCACCGATCCGGCTGTCAACAACCTTAAAAGATCTTTTTTCTGGTCCTGGTCCAGAAATTCCTTTATGTCGAGATTTGGTGCTGTCATGTTTTGTCTTTTCTGCTGTTTTTTATGAGTCTCCTTCGGTCGTTTAACTCCCTCGGAGAGTCGTACTTACTACAAACTTTATTTGGTGTGAGAAATATGTGCTCCAAACTAAATTGGATGCAAAGTGCCGCGAGGACGAAGGACGACGCGGTCTCATGTCCGGACACAATTCTCCCTAAAAATACCCTTCCCTTTTCTTTTGCTCCATACTGCCATCCTGGTCGAAGTCGATGACACGGGTAGTGCGCTCGGAAACGGTAACAGTCATCATTTCCTCCACAATTTTTTCGATGGTGTCGGCTTCCGATTCCACGGCGCCGGTAAGCGGGTAACACCCCAGTGTACGAAACCTTACTTTCCGCATTTGAGCTTTATCTGCCAGTTCTTTGGGCATACGGTCGTCATCTACCATAATCAGGTTGCCGTCTATTTCAACAATAGGCCTCTCTTTGGCAAAATAGAGCGGAACAATGGGAATTTTTTCCAGCCTGATGTACTGCCAGATATCCAGTTCGGTCCAGTTGCTGAGTGGAAACACCCGGATAGACTCCCCTTTATGTACGCGTGCATTATAAATACTCCACAGCTCGGGCCGTTGGTTTTTAGGATCCCACTGATGAAATTTATCACGGAATGAGAAAATTCGTTCTTTGGCCCGCGATTTTTCCTCGTCGCGGCGGGCGCCGCCAAAAGCCGCATCAAACTTGTATTTATCAAGACCATTGAGCAGCGCCTGTGTTTTCATCACATCGGTATGTACTTTACTGCCATGAGTAAATGGCCCAATACCGCTTTCGTACCCTTCTTTATTGTAGTGGACTATCAAGTCCCACCCTTTTTCTTTGGCGTACCTGTCGCGGAACTCCACCATTTCGCGAAACTTCCATTTGGAGTCGATGTGCATTAGCGGAAACGGCACTTTACCGGGGTAAAAAGCTTTTTCAGCAAGCCGCACCATCACCGACGAATCTTTGCCGATAGAATAAAGCATTACCGGGTTTTCAAATTCGGCTGCCACTTCCCGAATAATGTGGATAGCTTCGGCCTCAAGCTCGCGCAGATTTGTTAAACTATATTCCTTCATGAATTTGAATAAAATATTCTATTTAAAATAATAACAGCAAAAGCAATTTTTAAAAAGTTTTATTAAACAACAGATTTACTTCTGCCGGCACTTTGTCCGGTGCAAAAAAACACAAATATAACACAATTAACAAAAGAGATCAGGCAGGGGTTTTATACAAAATGACAATAAGTAAAAACCGGGGGGCGCAGGTCTCTTTTCGGTATGAGAAATTTAGAGTTAATATATAAGGATTTAACGTTTCAAGTTCCTGCCTGAAAATTCCCCCCGGTTGTATTTTTATTTTTTATGAACCATGACGGTGCATTCAATCCATTCCTTACAGAAAGGATTGTCAATTCAAAAAAAGAAAGAACGCGCGCCTAATTAAAATCATTATTTTGTTCATAATCTTCTATTTGATTGAAAGAATACTGATAGCTCATGGGCACAATTTCATTGTATTCTTCAACCGTTGCATTCGATAAACATGCATCAATTATCCGTTTACCTGTTTTATATAAATCTTCTTTCAAAAACTTTTGCAGTTCATTTTTGAAAAATTCCTGTAATATTTCCGCTCCCGCATCGTAGCCATCGGTGCCCACTTCTATCTGGTTATAAACTTTAAGAAAACGGGTAGGAATTTTTGAGCTTTCGATGGTAAGGTAGTTTAACTCATAGCCCAGCAAACTGCTTCTTGCAGGCTGGTATTGATCGGTTCTGAGTTTTGCCACCCCGCGACGGGTTAAATATTCACGCATTAAAAGCTGTGGTTTAAAGCCCACCTTCCACACGCCGATATTTTGATTTGGCACCAGGGTAAAAGTAGTGCGCGGGGTTTTTATAATCTGATCGAGCAGTAAGTTGGCATGAGTAACACGTTTGCCTGTGGCAAAGGGCCAATAGGAACCTACGCCCTCGCTTTCCATTGCCCCGGTTCCAACAATACTTGGGTTGTTATGTCCCCGCGGGGAAACCAACCGCCACAACCAGGCCAGTGCAGGTGGTAAAATATGGAACAGTCCCACAATTCCATACGATGGATTTTCCCTGCTGCAAACAGGTGTACGTAACCCAAAACTCCTGATATCAACAGAAACCGGATGGTTAACGATATTTTTTACATTGTTGCGCGGAAGAATAACCCTCGGGTTGGGACAAGGTTTTCCCGGTTCGTCCTCGATATGATCCCAAATAAGTGCCGTAGAATTGGGAACCGTATCAATATTCAGGAACAACAAAGGATTTTCAGGACTAATTGAAGCTTTTTCAAGATGCGGATCATCACCGTATTCTTTTACGCTGTCAACCCTTACAAACCATGCATTTTCAGCATCCATGATTTGAAGTTTTCCGTTGTTTTTCTGAATAGAGGGAGGACAGAAAGCCATATCATCGGCTACAGAATAAAAAGAGCAGAACCTCGGAATACTGATGTGCCGCTCCTCCTGTGTAATGCTGTTTTTGCCAATCAATACACGCCCGTCCACTTCCCTTAAAATGTGCTGGTGCATTTCGCTTTTTCCACCTCCGCTGGCACCTTCGTGCATAAATGTTTTTACATTGTCGTAGGGGCTCACAGACTGAACTGCTGAACAGTGTGCGGTAATCCAGCCTTCTTTTTCGCCCTGGCTGAGTAATACCCCGTACAATCCTTTTTTTGCGCTTGGCCCCGGATAAAGATTGTAAGAATAAAGTTCGTGTACATTGGCCATGCGGTTGTGCACCACCACCTGTTTGCCGTTAAAATGGGTGTGACGAAAAACCGGCGCCACAAAAATGGACGATTTAATTTCTGTTTCCTCTTCCAAATCTCCGGGGGCAACAATTTGCTGCAACATGGACAAACCCATTGCAAAAAATGCAGCGTTTGCCGGTGCAACAGCAATCCCTGTTGACCCGACTTTATCCCTTCCGGCGAAATAAAAGAAACAGGCCAAATCCTGATCTTTCAACCATTCATAAGTTTCTGACTGAAGACCAGAAAAATCGAAACCATATTTATCGCTGAAACGCTTTTTATCTGTGGGCAGGTCATCGGCAATTGTCATGGTGTCCGGATCACGCCGCCGCATGTAAGGTTCAGTATAATTCACTGAAATTCCGTTTTTTACACGGTGTACAACAGCTTCGGTATATTCGCCTTTTTCAGGCACATCGTACTTTACTAAAAATTCGTTGTTTTGTAACCCGTTGGTGGAAGCCTCTGCAAGTTCATTGGTTGTACCAAATACAGCCAGGCTTTTACATTCCGCTAACAGGGAGGCCACATTCTCGGGTAATTGAATGTTTTTCTCTTCTAAAATTTTGAATAAATCGCTCATAACCATTCTTTTCTGTTTTAAAATGCTTGTTAAAGTGTTTTCAAGTTAGCATTTTTACAGCGGCAAAACTATTCTTTTCCCGTTAATTATTGAAGCAGTACTTCATTTTCATTAACCAGAAATGAAAAAATTAATGGTTACTTAATTTATATGAAAAAAAATATTAGTTATCAGGTGGTGTTACAATCCAGATTAATTGAGAAATGCCATTGGCAATATTCCTTACAGAATGGGAACGGGCAGAGTTAAAATAAAAACTATCGTTCTTTTCAAGGGTATAAACTTTTTCATCAAGAATGAATTCGACATTGCCTTTCAAAACAAAACAGAATTCCTGCCCGGGGTGGTTTTTCATGAAACCGGAGGAGGAGGAACCTTTTGCAAATTGGATTAAAAACGTATCCATTTGTTTTCCGTTCCCGTGGTTAGATAAAAGGTAAAGCGACGCACCGGAATCATTTTTTTCCACAAAACTTTTCTGATCGAACTTAACCAGGGGATTATTCGTCAAAATTTCATTTTCACCAATCAATTCGCCCACAGATGAATATAAATTATCGGCAATATTTTTCAATGTTAATACCGACGGAAATGCTTTTGCTTTTTCAATTTGCGACAATGCACTGGCGCTTATCCCCACTTTCCGGGCAAGTTCATTTAATCGCAGGTTTAAACCTTCTCTTTTTCGTTTTATCCTTTCTCCCAAACGTTTCATAGTAGTTGTTTTTTAGCCGGCATAAAAATAGCGAATAAAAACGGAGCCGGAAACAACGAAAAAAGAAAGTACCTGTTTTCATGTTTCACCAGTTAAAAACTCCAGAAATAAGGTATCAGCAAAAGCGACAGGATAAATGCAATGAGGTTTAACGGGAGGCCGATTTTAAGGTAATCGGTAAATTTATAATTACCAATGGCCTGCACAATCAAGTTGGTTTGGTAGCCAATTGGAGTGGCAAAGCTGGCAGAAGCAGCCACGGCGATGGTAACAAAAAAGGGCTTCGGATCGAGGTTGAGCTGCTGGGCCGCCGCCAGGGCAATTGGGAAAACCAACGCTGCCGCTGCATTATTGGTAATTATTTCGGTTGAAACAGCGGTTACAATGTACAGCGCTGCCAGTACGCCAATGGGGCCAAACCCGCGCGAAAAATTAATAGTGGTGCGCGCCAGTGACTCAGCCGCACCCGAATTTTGCATGGCTTTGCTCAGCGCAAAAGCACAGGCAATGGTAATAAGTACATCCCAGCTGATGGCTTTGGTATATTTCTGATGGGGCATTATTTTCAGCCACACCAACAGAACGGCCGCAAGTATTGAAAAGAAAAACATGTCGAAGGTAAGTCCTGCGGGCGAATCAAAATAGCGTCCTGCCGTGGCGCCAATAATCATCAGGATAAGAATTATAAAAGCCAGCCATTTTTTCCAGAAGCTTCCGGTGGCGCGGTAATCGCGGATATAGGAGGTGAGGTAAAATATTTTGGAATCGCCCCAGTTGTGGACGAACCTGTCGGTGGTAAGCAATACCAGGTTGTCGCCCGCCCTCAGTTTCAATTTATCCATATTGGAAGTAATACGTTCTCCGTTTCGGTGAATTGCCAGCACAACAGCCTGGTAGTGCTCATAAAAATTGAACTCGGGAATTGTTTTTCCCACTCCGGGAAAACGGGGCGAAAGGACCGCCTCATACTGTTTCAGCTTCTCTCTTGGAACGTTTTTAATGAGATCGAACCCGCTGAGGCGAATGTTGTCGTTGGCCAGTATGTAATTCAGCCGGTCCGATTTTCCGGCAACCAGCAACTTGTCGCCCGCTTGTATTTGAAACGTTCCTTTTTGGGTTTCAATTATTTTCCCATCGCGGTCAATGTTTCTCACCAGTAACTTGTTCAGCTCTTTTAACCGTCCGTTTTTTATTTCCAGGCCAACCAATCTGCTGTTTTCCGGAATAATAATGTCGTAATAATAATCTTTGTACCCGGTGGAACTTTTCGCGTTAAACAAAATTTTTTCTCCCGGAAGGAATTTATTCCCCGCTACCGCCATATAAATGGTTCCCGTAACAGCAATAAAAAGCCCCACTTTGCCCAGCTCGAACATGCCGAAACCCGGATAGCCGTTTTCAAGAATCAACCCGTGCACTACCAGGTTGGTTGAGGTGCCAATCAGGGTGCACATGCCGCCCAGAATGGTGGCATACGACAGCGGTATGAGAAACTTTTTATAGGAGAGGTTCAGCTTTTCCGACCACTTTTTTATGATGGGGGCAAAAATGATAACCACCGGGGTATTGTTCAAAAAAGCGGACAATACAGAAACCGGCAACATGATGCGGGGTAACAAAAAAACCATTTTCCCCCTTTTGCGCGGCAGGTAAGTTTGTGCCAGGCGGTTCAGCATTCCCGACTGGCGCACTCCTTCGCTCACGAGAAAAAGAACGCCAATGGTAATCATCCCTTTGTTGGAAAAACCGGCAAGTAATTCCTGATCGGTAATAATGCCGGTGGACATTAAAACAACGGCTGATGAAAAAAACACAAGCCCCGGGCGCATTACTTCTTTGGCAAGCGCAACAATGGTTAGCACAACCACTGCCAGCACGATATATCCTTCGAGGGTCAACAAACCGGAAATGGATTAATAAGGCCTTTCATCGCTAAATTTGCTGCTTTAGTTGCGGTCAAAACTAAATATAAAAATGAAGCCTTCAAAAAATGGAGAAGGAAATTGTCTGCACGGAAAAAAATTCCAATTAATGTAAAATCAGTTGCGATTAAATAACAGCCTGAACACCCATTCAGCTCACCACCCTCAAATAGCCTTCGCCCTCTTTAAAAGGAAGCGAAAACCAGAACGTGGTTCCTTTTCCGGGGGTCGATTCCATTTGCAGTTCACCACCCAGTAGCTGAACGTAATGTTGGGCAATGGGCAACCCAATTCCCGAGCCGGAGGTTAAATCGTTAATTTCGTTTTTCACGCGGTAAAACCGGCTGAATATATTGTCTTTTTCCTCCGGCGGAATTCCGATTCCCGTATCGGAAACGATAAATTTCACGGCTTCGTTATATACCATTTCATAGCCCAGGTGGATTTCCCCTTTCCGGGTGTACTTTACTGCATTATCCACCAGAATTTGGATCACTTCCAAAAGCAGACGCCGGTCGGTTACAAAACCGAACGACGGATTCGGAACATCGAGCCCCAGTTGAAGCGTGACCTGTCTTCCATCAGGAATAAGCGGTTTGTAATGATTGTAAATATCGCGCAGCAATGTGTTTGTAGGGCAAAAATTCACCGACAGGTCCACGGCATCGGTTTCTATTTTAGAAAGGTGAATGGTGTTGTCGATCATATTCAGCAACTGCGTACCGTTTTGTGAAATGGCATCCGAAAGTTCGGTACGCTCGGAACCGTCAAGCCCGTCATCTGCCAGCATACGGGTAAAATTGGTGATAATATTCAGCGGCGTGCGAATTTCATGCGACAGGTTGGCCAGGAAGGCCGATTTCAGGCGGTCGCTTTCCTCGGCTTTTTTCTTCGCTCTTTCCAGGTCAAACTCGGCCGTTTTCCGGCGGGTAATATCGCGTGCAACAGAAATAACCGAGCGTGCATTTAGCCTGGCCAGCCGCATCTCGAACAAATAAGTTCCATTGGGAGTGTTCAGCGAATATTCAATGGTTTCTATCGAATTATTTTTCAGGCTGGACTGGATGCAATGCAATATTTTTTCGGACATGTTTTCGGGAAAGCCAACGTCGAAAATGGAACTGCCCACGATATTGGCATCCTCCACCTTAAACAAATCGCTTTCTTTAATCACAAAATCTTCATAAGTACCATCTTTCCCGATAACAAAAAACATATCGGGAATGGCCTCAAGCAACACTTTGTAGCGCCTTTTGCTGCTTTCAAGTTCGGCCAGTTTTTTCCTGGCTTTGGTAATGTCTTCCAGAATTATAAAAAAGGTATTGAAATCAGGTTTCAACACATGAATTTTAAACCAAAGTTCCAATTTTGTGGCATGAAACTCTTTGGTTTTATGATTTTCGAAAAGCAAGATTTTATTCAAATCAAAATGGTCGCGTAAAACCAGTTCAAAAATATAGTTGGCCTCCTGGTTTTTCACTTCGTGCAACTGAATGTTAAATACCGATTCAAAAGCGTTGTTCACCTTTTCAATATAAAGTCCCGTTACATTCCCCTCCTCATCGCGGCTGGCTTTGACTTCGGCAACCGGAAAACCGGTATCGCGGACAACTTTTGAAATTCCCTGCCGCGTAGCTTTCAGGTTATCGGTTAACCGGGCAGCCAGGCCCGTGTATTTTACCCGGAGAATAAAACCTCCCCCGATTATAAAAATGAATGCAACCAGCGGATGTGGGATTAATGCAGCCGGACCGGTAAAAAAGCCGAAAAACTGGTTGGCTTTCAGCAGCTGAAAACCAATGGTAAACGCAGACAATACAGAGTAAAGAACTATTTTGGTATCCGATTCGGAAAAATAAAAAAGAAAAAATGCCCCGGCAAGCAGCCAGCCCAACGACTGATAAACAGTATCAGTGAGCGGCGGATGAATGGAAAAATCAGCAATGTAATAAGCATAAACAAAAAGCGGAACGGTAAAAAAGGTATTTAACGCACAGTTTAGCTTATTGTTTAAAAGACAGGTGATAGCCAGTAAAGCCACCAACACAAGGCCCGCGTCGCAAATAAAACAAAAATTTTCATTCCCTGACAAAAGACTGAATAACAGATGAATAAGCGCACCAACTTGCAGTACTGCCAGTGAACCCAGCAATTCAAAAAGCCGTTTTTTTTCTACACCTGAAACATCAGGCCACAACTTTTCTGTTATAATATGGTAAAAAGGTTTGCTCAACGGCATAAAAATAAAGATAATGACTCAAATAACGGCCAATTTCCCAATAAAATTTGAAGGTACAAAGTTCTCATATATTTTGAATTTAAAAAGATGACTTTTGTTTTGTTTTTAAATTAATCAAAAGCAAGCACCTAATTGTTAATGGTTTGAAAGGATGCAAAATTTGGAGTTACTGATTTTTGTTATGATTTTGCAGAACATGAATCCTTAGTTTTGTAGAAAGTATTAAGAGTTGGTTTTGCTTTGACAGTTTCTGAAAAGAGGATTTTTTCGGACATTTTTCCCAATCTCAGAAGGTGGAATCCGAAAATTCCGGCCTTTTGGAACCAGGCAGAAAACTGTGTTCCTCCAGTTAACGGGTTAAGGGCAACAGCTAAATAAGGTCAAGTTTCATGGACTTGTCAAAGCAGAAGTAAATTTAAAATTGAAAAAATATGTCAAAAGGATTTTTTAACGTACCGATTGCTAAAAATGAACCGGTTTTGAGCTATGCTCCCGGAACTCCCGAAAGGGCCGAAGTAAAAGAAATGCTGGAAAAACTCCGTTCCGAAGAAATTGAACTGCCCATGGTTATTGGTGGCAGGGAAGTATTTACCGACCGGAAAGTACGGATATCTCCGCCACACGAAATCAACCATACACTTGGCCACTACAACCAGGGCGATGCCAGTCATGTTGAAATGGCCATCGATGCGGCCCTCGAGGCACGGGAAAAATGGGCCAACCTGTCATGGCAGCACCGGGCTTCTGTTTTTCTGAAAGCTGCCGATTTAATAGCCGGGCCCTACCGGCAAAAAATCAACGCAGCTTCCATGCTCGGGCAATCGAAAAACATTTTTCAGTCAGAAATTGATGCTGCCTGTGAACTGGCCGATTTTTACCGGTACGGGGTGAAAGCCATGACCGACATTTACAAAATGCAACCCGAATCGCCCCGCGGAATATGGAACTACAGCGAATTTCGCCCGCTGGAAGGTTTTGTGTTTGCACTCACGCCGTTCAACTTTACCTCCATCGCCGGAAACCTGCCTGCTGCGCCGGCACTCATGGGTAATGTAGTGGTTTGGAAACCATCGAAAACAGCCGTTTACTCCGCCGGTGTAATCATGGAAATTTTACGCGAAGCCGGGCTTCCCGACGGAGTCATCAACCTGGTATTTGCCCCCGGGCCCGTGGTGGCCGATGTGGCGCTCACCCACACCGATTTTGCAGGAATCCATTTCACCGGGTCCACCGAAGTTTTCCAGGGAATCTGGAATACCATTGGCAACAACATTTTCAAATACAAAACCTACCCGCGCATTGTAGGCGAAACAGGGGGTAAAGATTTCATCTTTGCAGATGCCACGGCAAAAATTCCCGAATTGACTACAGCCATTGTGCGCGGTGCATACGAGTACCAGGGGCAAAAATGTTCCGCTGTATCGAGGGTTTACGTACCCAAAAGCATTTGGAAAGAACTAAAACAACAACTCGGTGAAACGTTGAAAACGGTAAAACTGGGACCGCCCGAAGACTTCACCAATTTTGTAAATGCCGTTATCGACGAATCTTCGTTCGACAAGTTGAAAGGGTACATCGACAGGGCGCGCAACGACAAAGATGCCGAAGTAATTTTTGGCGGAAAATGTGACAAATCGACCGGCTATTTTATTGAGCCTACCGTTATCCAGGCAAAAGACCCCCATTATGTTACCATGGAAGAAGAACTGTTTGGGCCGGTGCTAACAATTTACGTTTATGACGACGAAAAGCTGGACGAAACGCTCGATATTCTGGATAATACTTCCATTTACGGACTTACCGGCGCGGTTTTCTCACAAAACAGGTACAACATTGAAAAAATTACCAAACGACTGACCAATGCGGCCGGTAATTTTTATATTAACGATAAGCCAACCGGCGCCGTTGTGGGAAATCAGCCCTTTGGAGGCGCACGCGGCTCGGGCACAAACGACAAGGCAGGTACACTGTTTAACCTCCTGCGGTGGATTTCAGTGCGCAGCATCAAAGAGAACTTTGTGCCGGCAACCCATTATTCTTATCCGAACTTTTTGCCCGACGAAGAATAAAGCTTTGAACTTTAAATTGTTCATAAAAAGGGGATTGAATTTGTTCATCCCCTTTTTTTTACGTTCAGAATGTATTATTTTTGAACCTAAACAAACAGGTATGGAAAACACGATTCCTCAAAAAAATAAATGGTACAAAGTTCTGAAAAGCAGATACTTTATTGCTTCCGTATTGTTTTTGGCCTGGATTGTATTTTTCGATGAAAACAGTTTTGTCTCCCACGCCGAAAATAAAAGACGATTGAACGAACTTACCCGGCAAAAAGAATATTACAAGGAACGTATTGAAACCGACAAACAAAAACTGGAGGATTTGAATGCCGGAAAAAACCAGCTTGAAAAATTTGCCCGGGAGCATTATTTTATGAGCCAACCCGATGAGGATATTTTCATTGTAGTGGAAGAAGAAGAATGACACCCCCGAAACATTCCTGAATTTCGCATAGTTTTTGTAGAGGATATTTTAATGGCAGAAAACTGAAACGCCATAATGAATGAGGATGGATCGCGTTATATAATCGACAGGATTTCCTGGAAAACGATCGCAACGCGACATCGAATAGGAGTAAGATTTTTTTTATAATGAGATGAATTTTGTTATATTGCCATTAGAATGAAAGACAATTTAGACATATTCAGGATTCAGACTAACAATGTAGAACCGCAAAAAGGCCGCGTACTCATTGCCGAACCTTTTTTGCCGGGGAACTATTTTAACCGGTCGGTAATTCTCCTCGTTGCCTACAGTAAAAAGGGAGCCGTAGGTTTTATCTTGAATAAGAAGGTAGATTTGGCCATTCACGATATACTTCCGGGGTTTCCCGAGTTTGAAGCAGATGTTTATCTCGGCGGGCCGGTAGCCACCGATTCCATATATTTCATCCATAAACTGGGCAAAAAACTTCCCGGAAGCATTCATGTGTTGGGAGACCTTTACTGGGGCGGCGACTTTGAAGTGCTGAAACAACAAATTGCCTCGGGCCTGATTAAAAACTCCGACATCCGGTTTTTCGTGGGGTACTCGGGCTGGGATGCCGGACAGCTGGAGCGGGAAATTAAAGAAGATTCATGGCTGGTAAATGATGTGGACGAAAAATCGGTGATGGGCCAACAACACCAGGCCACGTGGGCCGATTTTGTAAAAAAAGCAGGGCACCGCTACAAAATGTGGAAAAATTTCCCCGAAAATCCGGCGATGAATTAACGAACTTTCCCCTTCAGAAATTCACCCATTTTTTTATGAATTTTTTCAGAATAATAATGGAGGTACCTTTTATTCTCAACTCCCAGAATCCATTTTATTCCCAGTTGTTCCGATGCAATAAAAACTTCATCCATTTCCAGCACATCGCCTTCACGCAGGATTTCCGTTTCTGAAGTTTTTAATCCCAGGTGGTTCGCCATCTCAAGAACAACGGGCCGCACAACATCTTCGTAACTGCCCGATTTCAGGGACGGTGTGAACAATTCTCCGCCCTTTACCATAAAAATATTGGCGTACGCACTCTCGCAAATGTTGTTCTTTTCATTTAAAATAAATACCTGCTGAAAAGGAGTGTCGCGAATTTCGGCCAGCGCCGTTTCCCAAAGTGTTTCATTAAAAAAAACAAACCGGTTAAACCGGTTACCGGCAAATTTTTTCTGGCTTGAAAAACAAACCAGCAATCCTTCTTCTGAAAAAGGAAAATCAAAACCAGCATAAGCGTTGCAGGTTACCAGGGTCTGCACTTCCCTGTCTTTCCAAAACAGTTGAATATTCACCAGCCCCGAGCGGTAAAACTTATTTTTATTTAGCATGCGTTTCACCAACCGGAACAATTCGCGCTTATTGATAAACTCACCCGGAAGCGGGATTTTCAGAGCTTCCAGCTGCCGGGTCAGCAATTCCATGTTCTCAGAAAAAAGTGGCACTCCCCCATACCCGTACCACAATTTTTGCGAAAGGGAAAAAGAATGGTCACGAAACAATTGGGTAAGGTCCGCTTCCCCCTTTTCAACCATTTTGCCGTTTACAATAAAAAACCGCATAACTACAGAAAGGAAAACAACTGATCGATAAACCGGTCGAACAAGGATGGCCTTAAAATAATCGGAAAAACAAATCCGAACACTGCCCCCAGAAAGTGGGCATCGTGGGCTACGTTATCGGCTTTGCGTTTGCCCATTTGATAGGAATAAACGAGGTACCCCACGCCAAACAAAATACCCGGAATTGGAACAATGGCAAACAGGTAGAGCATTTCCCACGGATTCAGAAAAATAAAAGCAAACAGCACAGCAGATACTGCTCCAGAGGCCCCCACCGCGTTGTAGTAGTAATCATCCTGGTGTTTAATCAGGCTCCAGGCGTTGGAAACCAGCATTCCGCCGAGATAAAGGATTACAAAATAAAATCCCGCCTGGTTTTCGAAAAAATAGCCAAAATAACTCTCGACATTCCTGCCAAAAAAGAACAAAACCAGCATGTTCACAATCAAATGGGTCCAGCTAACGTGAATAAACGCGTGCGAAACCAGCCGGTAATATTGTTTCCGGTGGATAATTTGCGCAGCATTAAACTGGAGTTTATCCATCAACCCGTTATTTTGGAATGCCATGAACGACACGGCGGCCGTAGCCCCTATAATTATCCAGGTAATCATCAGTGTAAAATTTTATAAATCATTTCCTTTTGCAATCCGGCAGGATCAACCAGTGTGGAAACCCCTATCCCCTTGCTTTTTAAATCGTATTCGCGCAAGATACCCATTATTTCGTAAAGTTTGGTGGGATTGTATTTTTTGGATGCCGCGATAATTTTTTTGACATAAAACGGATGCGCTCCCATTTTTTGAACCGCCGCCCTCTCCGATTTATCTTTTAAAAAATGGTAGGCAAAAATTTTGGAATAGAAGCCAAAAAGGGTGGCGGTGGTTTTTTGAATGGGATGTTGCTGTGAATTAGCCCCAAAATAATTGATAATCTGGTTGGCTTTAAAAATATTTTTACTGCCCAGCGCATCCTGCAATTCAAGCAGGTTAAAATCTTTGCTGAGCCCGATATTTTTTTCAATGTGTTCGGGTGTAATCCGTGTTGTATCTTTAACGGCAATTATCAGCTTATCCAGTTCGTTGGCAACCTTGCTGAGTTCTGTCCCCAGCGAGGAGGTTAAAATCTGGCCGGCCTGCGGATCAATTGTGTAACCACTTTTTTTCAGGTACTTATCAATCCATGCAGGCACCTGGTTTTCGTAAATCTTTTTGGTAGTCAGCACCACCCCTTTTTCCCTCACAACTTTAAAAAATTTGGTGCGGGCATCCACCTTTTTATATTTATAGTTCAGCACCAAAATGGTAGAAGACATGGGCTTTTCGGCGTAATGTACCAGGTTTTCTATGTTTTTCATGCTTTGCGCTTCTTTTACAATAATTACCTGCTTATCAGCCATCATGGGGTACCGCAACGAAGCCTCTGCAATGGTTTGTGGCTCGGTATCTTTTCCGTAGAAAACAGTTTGGTTAAAACTTTTTTCCGCATCGGTCAGTACATTTTTTTCGATATAGTTTGAAACCTGGTCGATAAAATAGGGCTCCTCCCCTTGCAATAAGTAAATGGGGTGATAAACCTTCTTTTTGAGGTTTTGTAAAATTGTTTCAAAATCCATATTAAAATCTTAAGTGTTTTACCGAAAGTCCGTTATTTTTTATTTCGAGCAGTGCATCGATGCCGGCCTGGATATGAATGTCAACATATTCGAGGGTAACCAGTTTATCGCTTTCGCTGGTTTTCACCCCGGCCGAAATCATGGGTTGATCGGAAATCAGCAGCAGGGCTCCGGTGGGAATTTTATTGGCAAAACCCACGGTAAAAAGGGTGGCCGTTTCCATATCAATGGCCATAGCCCGGGTTTTGGTCAGGTATTTTTTAAATTTTTCATCGTACTCCCACACGCGCCGGTTGGTAGTGTAAACCACGCCGGTCCAGTAATCGAACCCATTGTTCCGCAATATGTGCGAAACCGCACGCTGGATGTTGAAAGCGGGCAGTGCCGGAACCTCTGGCGGAAGGTAATCGATGGATGTACCTTCGTTGCGGATAGCGGCAATAGGCAGAATATAATCGCCCAGTTGATTTTTCCTTTTTAACCCCCCGCATTTACCAAGAAAAAGTACCCCTTTGGGATTAATGGCACTTAACAAATCCATAATGGTGGCCGCATTGGGGCTTCCCATCCCGAAATTAATAATGCTTACTCCTTCTGCTGTGGCATTGGGCATGTTTTTGTCGCTTCCCACAATAGGAACCTCAAAACGTTGGGAGAATTTTTCGATATAATTCATGAAGTTGGTGAGCAGGATATACTCCCCAAAGTCTTCCAGCTTTTTTCCTGTATAACGGGGAAGCCAGTTTTCAACAATATCTTTTTTCGTCTTCATTCAATAAAATTACATAAGAATGATTTATTTTGTTCATCATTACAGGTCAACACAAAAGTACATTTTTCCGTTTGCCCTGCCAATATTTGTTCAAAAGTAAACAGAAGTAAAAATTGAAATGCACAAACTGAACCTGCCGGCATATAAATTCAGGATGAAAACCGAAGGAGAAAAAACTTATATTTTCGATTCGGTAAGGAAACGTTTTGTGTTGCTTACTCCCGAAGAGTGGGTACGCCAGCATTTTATAAAATACCTCGTTCATGAAAAAAACTACCCGGAATCGTTGATGGCGGTTGAGAAACAGATTTCGCTGAACGGGAAACTGTTCCGGTTCGATTTGGTGGTTTACCGGCGAAACGGCCAGCCGTTGCTCATTGCCGAATTCAAAGCACCCGGGGTAAAAATTTCACAAAATGCATTCGACCAGGTAGTGCGTTACAACATGACCCTGAAGGTGGAACGGGTGGTAGTTTCAAACGGGTTGCAGCATTTTGTTTGTGAGATTGATTACCCGTCCAACAGCTATAAATTCCTCAAAGAAGT
>CAYRBS010000028.1:0-17136 GCA_964422335.1 uncultured Mariniphaga sp.
TGCAGCCTCCTCCACCTACACCAATCACTTTTATGATGGAAGATGAAGTCCGTGGGAATTGAAAGTTTACTAATTCGGTCATATCCTTCGTTTTTAATTGAGTGCAACATCCTCGTCGTCGTCCACATAATCGAGCACGCCCTGTACCACTCCTTTTAGCCAGGGAGAAAATTTGTTTTCCTTTTTCTTTTTAACTTTTTTCTTCTTCTTTGCTTTTGGAGCCGGATCCATTTTTTCCAGCGCCAGTTTCAGCAATCCCAGGGCGGTAAGATAACCTGAGTCGCCAAAATCTTTCGGTTTGTTAACCGGCCTGATTACCGGGTATGCCAGCCTGGCATCCATCCCGGTGCGGAATTTTACGAGCGAAACGATGTTATCCAAATCAGCCGTTCCACCTGAAATTACAATGCCCGACCCCAGCTGATCAGCGATTCCCGATTTTTCAATCTGAAAATTAACACTGTCGATAATTTCTTCCATGCGGGCCTGGATGATAAAAGCCAGGCTCTTGAATGAAATCTCTTTTGGCTCCCATCCGCTGTGTCCGGGAATAGTTACAACCTTACGTTCATCGGCAAAGTCACCCAATGCCTGCCCGTATTGCATTTTTAACTGCTCGGCCCATTTGGGAAGAATGGAGCAACCTTCTTTTATATCGCGGGTTACCACATCGCCGGCAAAAGGAATAACCGCGGTGTGTAACATCACGCCCTCGTGGTAAACCGCCAGTTTTGTAGTTCCGGCGCCCATATCGAGTAAAATTGCACCCATTTCCTTTTCGTCGTCAGTTAATACAGCTTCAGCAGCCGCCAATGGCGCCAGGGTAACTTCTCCGAGTTCAACCCCGGCTTTATCGAACACACGCTTGAAATTCGCCAGGTGCAATTCGGGAACGGTTACCAGTTTAAAAGTGGCTTCAATTTTCTGCCCGGTAATCCCCACCGGGTTGATTTCGGAGATTTCCCCATCGATAACAAACGACTGCGGAATGGTGTGAAGAATTTTGAAATCCTGTTCAACCTGCAGGTTTTGGGCTTCTTTAAACAATTCATCCACATCGAACTGGGTTACCACCCCCTCGCCGGAAGTAAACCGGTAGCCTTTGTGTTCTGTAATTTTCATAGGCTGACCGGCATAAGAAATGTCAACCTCCCGGATTTCATTCCCGGTTTGTTTCTGAAGTTCGTTCAGTACCTGCTCAACCGAAGTGGCGGCTTCATCAATATTCAGCACCACACCTCTTTTAATTCCATTGGCCGGTACTTTTGCCCCCCCGAGGATTTCCATTTTTCCTTCTGCATTTTTTTGCCCGGCAAAGGCTGCCAGTTTGGATGTTCCTACATCAATAACTACAGAAAAATTAATTTTTGAAGCCATGTTTATCTTTTTTTCGCTATTACCTGATTTTTATATTTTACACTTATTGTTCCGTACTTATCCCAGTTATTCCGGGACAGTACCTGTTGGTAAAATGCTCTCATATTTTTCAGTTTTCCGGAATAATTTTCCAGGGGCCCCATTTCTATCAGATGATCGCCCACCAATGGAGTCAGCACCACATCCCCGTTTTGCTCCACATGTACCTGCTCAACCTGTGCTTCCCAGAAAGGATTTTCTTCTAAAAAAAGAACAAAGGGCAGCAGTTCTTCTTTTGCATAATTTTCGGAAAAGTTACCGGTAACTACCAAAACATTGGCAGTATAACCGGAGGAGATGGGAATTTGTTCCCCTTCCCGGTCGAGGTAATAATTTCCGTTTGGCGACATGATGCGCACCACCGGTTTCCGGTGGCTGACCCTCACTCCAAGAATTCCTTTATAGGAGGAACTGTCTTTTGCAATTACTTTGTAAACCTCCGCTTTCAGAATTGCCCTGTGTTTTTCCACCTCGTTTTCAATAGAATCGGCATTTATGCGGCGTAATTCCCTGCCCATAAGCTGGTCGCCACCCCCGGTAACCAACCGGTTAATTTCAGTTTCACTTATTTGTATGGGGTCATTTTCGTTGAATACTACCTGTATGTCGCGACAAGCCACACTCCTGCTTTCCCTGGATGAAAAGGCCAGGGTGATCACGATAAAAGCGATCAACAAAAGGAAACCTATCAATTTCAATAATTTTCGCAACATCAGTTTTTATTTTTTAACACCTCAATTATTTGATGGGCAATTCCGTCGATATCGCCGGCACCCATGGTAATCACCACCTCTGTGGGTCGTTGTTGCAGCAATTCAGCCACCTCGTCTTTTTCAACCAAAAACTTGCTCCGGTTTTCCATTTTTTCAAAAATCAATTCCGAAGAAACCCCTTCAATGGGTTCTTCGCGGGCCGGATAGAGTGGTACCAGTATGGCTTCGTCGAGCAAACCGAGACTGGCGGCAAATCCATCGGCAAAATCGCGCGTACGCGAGTATAGGTGTGGTTGAAAAATTCCGGTAATTTTCCGGTGGGGGTACAATGCTTTTACCGATGAAATTACCGCTTTAAGTTCTGCGGGGTGGTGTGCATAGTCGTCGATATAAACCTGGTTCTCGTTTTTAAACCTTACATCGAAGCGGCGCTTCACACCCTGGTATTCCTCCAGCCCGTATTTAAGTTCATCGGCCGTAACCCCCGCCAAAAATGCCAGTGCAGCAGCCGCTACCGCATTTTCCACATTTACAAGCCCCGGGTAGTTCAGCCGGCAATTGGCAATAATTCCGTCGGGTGTTTTCAAATCGAAACGGTAATATCCTCCTTCATCACTCAACTTAAGGTTTACCGTGCTAAAATCAGCATCTCCCTCCAAAGCATAAGTAAGTACCCGGGCCGCGGTTTTTTGAACATTCAGATCGACCCCTTTTTTCACCACCAGTTTTCCTCCCTGTTTTATCTGGGAGATGAATTTTTCGAACGATTCCACCATTTTCCCCTTGTCACCATAAATATCGAGGTGATCGGCATCCAGCGAAGTAACCAACGCCAGCTGCGGCTCGAGGTTTAAAAACGAACGGTCGAACTCATCGGCTTCAGCCACAATCCACGGTGAATCCTCGCGGGGAAGCAGAAGGTTACTTCCAAAGTTTTTGGATATTCCACCCACAAAGGCGCCGCATCCTGTTTTTGAATGATGCATAATGGTTGCGGCCATGGTACTGACGGTTGTTTTTCCATGCGTTCCCGCAACTGCTATGCAGCTTTTTTCGTTACATACCAGCCCCAGCACCTTGGCGCGTTTCAGCAGCCCAATGGGTTTTTCCCTGAACCATGCAAGTTCATTATGATCGTCGGGCAGGGCAGGCGTAAAAACGGCCAGCGTTTCGCCGGGATTCCATTTGGCAGGGATATTCCGTACGTCGTCATCAAAATGAACATCAATTCCTTCAGACTGCAAATCATCGGTAATGGCAGTCCGGGTGCGGTCGTAGCCGGCCACGTTCCTGCCGGTAAACTTAAAATACCGGGCCAGTGCACTCATTCCAATCCCCCCGATACCGAGGAAATAAACATTCTTTATATTTTGAAGGTTATTCATTTTTCAAGTAGTTTTTCTGCTTCATCTACAATATGCTGTGTGGCATTGGGCCGTGCCAGCAGTTTTATATTCTCTGAAAGCATTTTACATTCTTCCGGTGCGTGCAATAACCGGATGGCCTCCGGAATCAAATGTTCATCAATTTCCCGGTCCGGAACCATTCGTGCAGCATTTTTATCGGCCAGGGCACGGGCATTTTTAGTCTGGTGATCTTCCGCCACATTGGGCGATGGCACTAAAATAGCGGGTTTGCCCACCAGGCACAGCTCCGAAATTGTTCCGGCGCCGGCCCTGGAAATAATCACATCGGCAACTGAATAAGCCAAATCCATGCGTGTAAGGAATTCATGAATATAAAGGTTGGGGGGCTTGTTATTTTCCATTTTATCCAGCATCTCCCTGTAGTAAATAGAGCCGGTTTGCCAAATCACCTCCACTTCTTCAGCGGCAATGCGCGAAATATTTTTCAAAATGGCATTGTTAACAGACCGAGCTCCCAGGCTTCCGCCCACAATCAGAATCACTTTCCCGGTATTTTTCAACCCGAAATAATTGATTGCTTCCTGTTTGTTATCCAGCTGTTTCAGCAAATTTTCACGCACGGGATTGCCCGTAAGCACTATTTTTTCTGAGGGGAAATAGCGTTCCATATTATCGTAAGCCACACAAATGGTTTGCGCTTTTTTCCCTAAAAGTTTATTGGTAATTCCGGCATAGGAATTCTGCTCCTGAATAAGGGTAGGAACTCCTTTTTTTGCCGCTGCACGCAACAACGGGCCACTGGCAAAACCTCCTACCCCAATGGCAAGTTGAGGGTTAAACCGGCCGATAATTTTTTTAGCCTTGCGGTTACTTTTCAGCAGCCGTACAATAAACGTAATCATCTGCATGCCGGGTTTCCGGGGAAAACCTGTTACAGGCAGGCCAATAATTTTATATCCGGCAGCAGGTATTTTCTCCATCTCCATCCGGCCCAGGGCACCAACAAACAAAATCCCGACATTGGGATGCCTTCTTTCAATTTCGTTTGCAATAGCCAGCGCCGGGAAAATATGCCCGCCGGTACCGCCTCCGCTTATGATTACCCTTTCTATTTTCATTATCTTATTTATTCATTTCATAATCCTCGTCAGGCACATTCGCCTGAACCGGAGGTTTCTGGATTTCACGATTAACCTGGTTCTGATAACTCACACTCAAAATACAACCAAACGCTACCGAGGTAAACAAAAGCGACGTACCGCCCAAACTCACCCAGGGCAATGGTTGCCCGGTAACCGGTAAAACGCCGGAAGATACTCCCATATTTATCATGGCCTGAAAAACAAGTACCATGGTAAGCCCGGTTACGAGAAACGCCGGGAAAGTGCGGGTGGCCCGCCGCACAATAACCACACTCCGGAAAAAGAAAATGAGGTAGAGAAACAATACAAAAATTCCTGCCAGCAATCCATATTCTTCCACAATGATGGCGAATATAAAATCGTTATAAGCAGCCGCCATGTAATTGCTCACATCCGAACGACCGGGTCCTTTTCCCAAAATACCCCCCTCGTAAATAGCCAGCTTGGCATAATCTGCCTGGGTAATTCCTTTTTCTGAATCGGGATCGCCGTTGACAAACCGGTCGATACGCCCTTTAACGGTATGCACCCGCGAAGGGGCAGACGGAAACTGGCTGGCCAGAAAATAGGTGGCTGCCACCAGGCTGATGCCGGCAAAAACTACAATAAAGAGGTATTTCATTGGAATCCTGCCCACAAACATCATGGTGAGGATGGTAGCAAACAACAACATGGAGGTTGAAAAATCGGAAAAGAAAATCAATCCGCACACCAACGCCGTGTGGCTGATAATGATTATAAAAGCCCGTTTCAAATCTCCCCGTGTTTTTTGATTTTTCCCCAGCACTTTGGCGGCAAAAAGGATGAGGGAAATTTTGGCCAGTTCGGCAGGCTGAAACGAAATAAATCCAAGATCGAGGGTACGCCCGCTGCCCCCGAGCATTCCGGAAAGCTGCATTACCAGCGAAACGGCAAGCAGGCCAATGCTTAAATATACCAGCAGGTTGGCCAGGATGGAATAAATTTTAACCGAAAAGAAATTAACCATTACCAGCATGAGTCCCAGTCCCGCACCCAGGAAAAACACCTGCCTGATAAGAAAATACCAGGTATTTCCGGAGGCTTTACGATATGCCAACGCCCCGGTGGAGCTGTAAACAATTAACAGCGAAAGCAACGAAAGCAGCAGTAACACAATCCAGATTACGCGATCGCCCCTGAATATTTTCGACTGAAACAACATCGTTTATAAATTTCTTACTTGTTCTTTAAACTGATTTCCACGGTCTTCGTAATTTTCGAACAAATCGAAACTGGCACAAGCCGGCGAAAGCAACACCGTATCGCCATTCCGTGCCAGGTAATAAGCAGCTTTCACCGCTTCTTCCATTCCTGTTGCATCCACCACATTTTTTGCCACTCCGTCAAAAGCAGCATGCAGCTTCGAATTATCTTTCCCGAGGCAGACAATGGCTTTCACCTTCTCTTTAACCAAAGGGCTCAGCATGGAATAGTCGTTTCCCTTGTCGATTCCCCCGGCAATCCAAACAATAGGTTTGTGGATACTTTCGAGCGCATACCAGGTGGAGTTAACATTGGTGGCTTTCGAGTCATTTACAAACTCAATTCCATGCACCGATAAAAATCGCTCCAGCCGGTGTTCAACACCTTTAAACCCGACCAGGCTTTCGCGAAGCTGGTCGTTGCGAATTTCGAAAACCATACTTGCAATGCCCGCAGCCATTGAGTTGTAGGTGTTGTGTTTTCCTTGTAAGGATAGATCCAGAATAGACATACTGAATATTTTTTGGTTAAAATTTATAATCATTTTTTCTTCGGAAACTCCTGCCCCCGGCACTTGCGGCTCCTTCAAACTAAAAGGGATACAAGCAGGTTTTATCTTTTTTTCGGAAATTTCTTTTTGAATTATCCCGTCATCGGCGCAATAAATGAAAAAGTCCTTTTCCGTTTGGTTTTGAATAATCCGGAATTTGGAATCAATGTAGTTTTGCATGTTGTACCCGTAGCGGTCGAGGTGATCGGGTGTAATATTGAGCAGCACCGCCACATCGGCCCTGAAGTTGTACATTCCGTCGAGCTGGAAACTGCTCAGCTCAATGACGTAAATATCGTGGTTTTCTTCCGCCACCTGCCAGGCAAAACTTTTCCCCACATTTCCGGCCAGGCCCACGTTCAGTCCCGCATTTTTCAGTATTTGCCAGGTAAGCAGGGTGGTAGTGGTTTTTCCGTTGCTCCCGGTAATACACACGGTTTTGGCTTTGGTAAACCTCCCGGCAAATTCAATTTCGGAAATCACCGGAACCCCCGATTCTTTCAGCTTCCTGATTAGCGGGGCGGTATCCGGAATTCCGGGACTTTTCACCACGGTTTCAGCATTCAGGATTTTCGCTTCAGAGTGCCGGCCTTCTTCCCATTCAATTTTATATTGAGACAGAACGTTTCTGTATTGATCCTTGATTCTCCCCAGATCGGAAACAAAAACGGCATACCCCTTCTTCTGCGCGAGGATAGCTGAACCAACCCCGCTTTCGCCTGCACCCAGTATGACTATTTTCTTTCTCAACTTACCTGATTTTTATAGTTTTATCTAATTTTCAAGGTTACAATGGTTAACACCGCCAGAATGATCCCGATAATCCAGAAACGGGCCACAATTTTTGCTTCATGAATTCCTTTTTTCTGGTAATGGTGATGGATTGGGCTCATTAAGAAAACCCGCCGTCCTTCGCCGTATTTATGCCTGGTGTATTTAAACCAAAACACCTGAATAACCACGGATAAATTTTCGATGAGGAAAATTCCGCATAAAAGCGGTATTAGAATTTCTTTGCGGATAATGACTGAAAAAACGGCCAGAATACCTCCCAGCGCAAGGCTTCCGGTATCGCCCATAAACACCTGCGCGGGATAAGAGTTGTACCACAAAAATCCAACGGTAGCGCCAATAAACGCAGCCACAAAAATGGTGAGTTCGCCCACATTGGGAATGTACATGATATTCAGGTAATCGGCATAAATAACGTTACCGCTTACATATGCGAGTACTCCCAAAGTGGCGCCGCTGATGGCCGAAGTCCCCGTGGCCAGCCCGTCGAGGCCGTCGGTAAGATTGGCCGCATTGGAAACCGCTGTAATAATTAAAATGATGGCCAACGCGTAAATTACCCACTTGAGCCATGAAGCTGCATCTCCCGCAAAAGCGACCAGCCAGGCGTAATCGAATTCATTCTTTTTAATAAAAGGGATGGTGGTTTTGGTCGATTTTACATCTTCCGTAATAAATTGCACCCTCTGTTGTCCGGTTTCAGGGTCCACCACAATTTCCCGCAGGTCTTCGCCGGAAGGACTTTGAACATATTCCCTCACCATCACCTCATCGCTCAGGAAAAGGGTGGCAGCAACAAAAAGTCCCAGCATTACCTGCCCCAATATTTTAAACTTCCCGGCCAGGCCTTTTTTGTTTTTCAGAAATACCTTTATATAATCGTCGATAAATCCGATGAGCCCCAGAAAGGCTGTAGTGATGAGCATGAGCAGGATATAGATATTGTCGAGCCGTGCAAAAAGCAGGGTAGGTATAATGATGGCAAAAAGAATGATCAGCCCGCCCATGGTGGGGGTCCCTTTTTTCTGTACCTGGCCCTCCAGTCCAAGATCGCGAACGTCCTCGCCAATCTGTTTCCGGTGCAGGTGTTGTATCATTTTTTTGCCGAAAGCCGTGGTAATAATAAGCGACAAAATGATGGCCGCACCCGACCGGAATGAAATGTACTGGAACATTCCTATCCCCGGGATATTGTAACCTGAAAGCCATTCATACAAATAATGAAGCATATCTTTTACTTGTTAATCATCAATACCAAAACATTTTTTTAACTCCTCCACATCGTCAAAATGATGTTTCACGCCATTCACCTCCTGGTAATTTTCATGGCCTTTCCCCGCAACCAGGATAATATCCCCCGGCTGTGCAAGCAGGGTAGCCGTTTTAATGGCTTCGCGCCGGTTTTCAATGGATACCACCTTCTTTTTGGAGGACGGTTCCACGCCGGTTTCCATGTCGCGGATAATCGCTGCCGGATCTTCTGTACGCGGGTTATCCGAGGTAAGAATTACTTTATCGCTTCCCCTAACAGCCTCCTTTGTCATTTCGGGCCGTTTGCTTTTATCCCGATCGCCGCCTGCCCCCACCACGGTAATTACCTGTTCGTCTCCCGTGCGGATACCCGAGATGGCAGTCAGCACATTCTGCAAGGCATCGGGCGTATGGGCATAGTCAACAATGGCCAGTTTTCCGTCCTCGCTGCGGATGGTTTCAAACCGTCCTTTAACAGGCTCCAGGTCGCTGATGCGGGTAAGCACCTCTTCCCGGGACTGACCCAGGTTCACGGCCACGGCATAAACCGCCAGCAGGTTCGAAGCATTGAATTTCCCGACAAACCGGGTCCAGACCTCCTGGCCATCGAGGTTAAGCAGCATCCCGTTAAAGTGGGTTTCTAACACTTTGCAACGGAAATCGGCCATGGCACGGTTCGAATAGGTAATTTTCCGTGCTTTGGTATTTTGAACCATAATCCGGCCGTTTTTATCATCGATGTTGGTGAGTGCAAAAGCGGTTGAAGGAAGTTGATCGAAAAACCGTTGTTTGGCCTGAATATATTGGGCAAAGGTTTTATGGTAATCGAGGTGGTCGAGGGTAATATTGGTAAAAACGCCGCCGGCAAACTCAATCCCGCTAATTCGTTGCTGGTGGACAGCATGCGAACTCACCTCCATAAAACAAAATTCGCAACCCGCATCTGCCATTTTTGCCATCAGTTGCTGAATTTTTAAAGCATCGGGCGTGGTATGTGAAGCGGTTTCTTCCTGGTCGTTAATACGGTACGAAATGGTAGAAATCAAACCAGTATTGTACCCCAGCTGCCGGAACAACCGGAACAACAAAATGGCAATGCTTGTTTTTCCGTTGGTACCGGTTATGCCCACCACCTTCATTTTTCCGGAGGGGAAACCGTAGAAAGCTGAGGCCAGCCGGCCAGTGAGTCCAGAAGAATCGGGCACTTTTATAAAAGCTACATCTTCGGGCATTTCATCGGGAAACACCTCGCAAAAAACGGCAACAGCCCCGTTTTCCAGTGCAGACGGGATAAACCGGTGCCCATCGACATGAAGGCCCTTCTGTGCAATAAATGCGGTACCCGGCCCCACTTTCCGCGAATCGAATTCAATAGCGGTTATATCGTGGCTGGTTTCTCCGCGAAGTTCTGAATAGTCAATATTTTTCAGCAGTTCTTTTAATTTCATTTTCAACCTAATATCAGATTAATGTTTGCCCCCGTGGTTAGTGCTGCTCCCGGTGCCAGCGACTGTCTTTTTACTTTCCCGACACCTTTAACGGATACTTTCAGCCCCGCATTTTCAAGAATAAAAATGGCATCGCTGGCCCCCATTCCCCTCACATCGGGAACTTTTCCGGGCTGGATTTCCATTTTTTCACCGAACACCGGATTGTTGTCATCCAGCTTAACGGATGCCGGATTATCGCCCGGGGTTCCATTTATATCCGGAATGTTGAGTTCATGGGCAATGCGCATTATATTTTCCGGTGTTCCCTTTTTAATTTCAGGATAAACGGGAGTTTCAGGTGTTTCAGGTGTTTCGGATTCTTCGGGGACATGCTCAAACAGGTTTTGCACCGAATATACCTTCTCGGCAATTTCTTTAAAAACCGGACCGGCAACTGATCCGCCGTAATACACCCCGCCACGCGGATTATTAATTGTTACCATCAATGAGTATTTAGGATTGTCGGCAGGAAAATAACCGGCAAACGAAGCCAGGTACATTCCCTGCTGATAGCCACCCTGCCGGGAAGCCACCTGGGCAGTCCCTGTTTTTCCGGCAATTTTAAACCACGGGTTTTGCAACGAACGCCCGGTACCATTTTCACAAACACCTGTCAGCATTGCCTGCGCCTTCCCCAATGTTTCACTGGTGGCAATCATGGGGTTCAGCACTTCCGTTTCAAACTTTTTCACCGACACCCCGTTATCGCTTATTTCTTTTACCATCCGGGGTTTTACCATGCGCCCGTTGTTGGCCACGGCATTGTAAAACGTGAGTACCTGGAGCGGGGTCATTTTCGATTCGTATCCATACGACATCCAGGCAAGTGTAGTCCCCCACCAATCGGAATCGCCGGGATATTTAAAAAGTGGTTCGCCTTCGCCTTTTACTTCCAGTCCGAGCGGTTTGTTCAACCCAAACCCGTAAATCCTGTCCACATAACCTTTGGGATTATTTTTATAGGCCGAAGTAATAATTTTAGCCACCCCCACATTGGAAGATTTTTCAAAAATTTCTTTTACGGTCATTTCGCCATGACCGCCGTAGCGGTAATCGCTGTCGTAAATAGTGCGGTCGCGGTATTTCCAGACACCGTTTCCGGTATCATACACATCGCTTGTATCAATTAATCCATCCTCCATGGCCGCCATCAACGAAATCAGTTTAAAAGTAGAACCCGGTTCGTAACAGCCCTGATCTCCCAGGGCATAATTGTAGTTTTCGGTGTAATCGCCGTTTTCTTTTCCCAAATTCGCGATGGCTTTCACTTCACCTGTTTCCACTTCCATCAGGATGGCAGTCCCCCAGTCGGCATTCATTTCTTTCAGCTGCTTGTAGAGTGCACTTTCAGCAATATCCTGCAATTTTATATTAATGGTTGTAATCACATCCATTCCATCCTGCGGTTCAATTTCCACGCGGGAAACCCACCTTCCGGAAAGGTTTTCTTTATAACTGATACCGTTTTTCCCTTTTAAGTATTGTTCGTAAGCACCTTCCAGCCCGGTATAGCCAATATTTCCGTGTACTCCGCCGTAAGCCCCCTTGTTCAGGCCTCCAATGGTGCGCAGGGCGAGCGAACCCAGCGGTGTAATCCTTTTGTTTTCCTGTTCAATGATCATTCCTCCGCCAAAACGTCCCCTTCGAAGAATTGGAAATTTCTTTATTTGCTGAAGTTCCAGGTAATCCACTTTCCGGGGAGTAAGCATAAACCCTCTGTTTCCATTGCGATATGCAGCATTCAGTCGTTGGTTGTACTGGCTCCTTGAAGCGTCCTTGAAAAATGCGGAAAGGTGATACGCCAGTGAATCGCTTTCGGCGGCATAAACTCTTTTCACCCCTTCGGCAGCCAAATCAATGCGCACATAATAACCCGGCATAGAAGTAGCGAGTACACTGCCATCTTCGGCACATATGTTTCCCCTGTTTGGCTCTACAATAATGGTATTCTCCTTCAGGTTTTTGGCAATCTGCACCCAGCGTTCGGTTTTAATCTGCTGAACTGAAATCAATTTCATAATCACCACAATCCCAAACATCAACAGGAAGAAGTAGAGGATTGCAATGCGCGATACTATTGATTTTCTGATATCCACTTTTATTTACCTTTTTTAACCGTTATTTTTTGAGGAGGCCTTATTGGTTCTTCAAGTTCCAATTCAGCTTCCTGCACTTTTTCCAGCACTTCCGATGGCCTGCTGGCATCCATAAGTTTTGCAGACAAGGTAATCGACTCGGAACGTAATTCCGCCAGCGATTCCTGCAACACTTCAATTTGCCTGATAGTCCGTTCCGACCAGTTGCGATTGGTAATAAGCACCAGCGCAAAAAAGGCCAGGAGCACCAGGAATGGGTAATGGCGCGTTACCCGCTCGTCGGTGAGGATGGTTCCCCCAAGAAAAGACTTCATCCCCCCTTTCTTTCTGCTATTTTTTCTGGTCTCTTCCATATCAGATTTTTTCAGCTATTCGTAGTTTGGCACTTCTTGCACGGGCATTTTCCCCCACCTCTTCAGGTTGAGGTATAATCACCTTCCGGTTTATCAGTCTGAAAGGACTTTTCATATTCCCGTAAAAATCTTTCTCGATTTCTCCTTTAAAATTCCCGGCTTTCATAAAATTTTTGCATATCCGGTCTTCAAGGCTGTGGTATGTAATAACGGCCAGCCTGCCCCCCGGTTTAAGCACTTCCAATGCAGCCTGCAAAAACTCTTTTAATGCCCCCATTTCGTCGTTTACCTCAATCCGCAATGCCTGGAAAACCCGGGCGAGGTATTTATTTTCACTCGCCTTCGGAGCACAACGTGTAGCAATATCCTTTAATTGCCCGGTTGTTTTTATGGGTTGCTGGTTTCGTGCATGCAAAATTTCAGTAACCAGGCGGCGGGCATTTTTTACCTCACCATACATCCGGAAAACGAAAAGCAATTCCTCCTCGCTGTAATTGTTAATCACCCGGGCAGCGTCAACCGGGGCATCCTGGTTCATACGCATATCGAGCCTTCCGTTGAAACGGGTAGAAAACCCGCGGTCCGCGACGTCAAAATCGTGGGATGAAACACCCAAATCGGCAAAAACTGCATCCACTTCCTCCACATTGTAGTGCCGGAGGAAATTTTTAATGTACCGGAAATTATGACGGATAAAAAAAAGCCGGTCATCGTTTATCACATTGCCGGCAGCATCCTCATCCTGGTCGAAGGCAAACAGCCTTCCGTTACCCAGCTCACTCAGGATAAGCCTGGAATGACCTCCCCCGCCATAAGTGGCATCCACCACCTGCGCCCCCGGAAACAGGTTCAATCCCTGAATACTTTCCGCCGGCATCACCGGTATGTGATACTGGTTTGTCATTATTCCGTCTTTTTATTTTTTCTTTTCTCTTTAAACCGCCTGGCAAAAGTTGATTTATCCATCCGCTGGCTTTCGTAAACTTCCAGGTCCCAAATACGAATGGAGTTCCCCATCCCAATCATCCGGGCATTTTTTTTCAGTTTTCCGTAGCCAAGGTAATCAGACGGGATGTTTACCCGCCCGTTGGCCGCCATTCCCACTTTAATAAAATTCTCGTAGAAAAATTGCAAAAAGCCATCATCTTCTTCGTCAAACGGGTCGAGGGTGCTTTTAAAAGCTTCCACCCGGTCTTTCCAAAACCGTTCGGGGTAAACATCCAGGCAGTCTTTAAACAAATTCCGCTCAATAATCAGCGGCTCCAGGGCCAATTCACCCATCTCCTTCTTGAAGGCCGAAGGGAGCACAATGCGCCCTTTGTCGTCGATGGTTGCGTTATATGTCCCTGTAAATTCTGTCATTTTGTGACGGTTCCATTTATTCGTATCGGTAAAAGTACGAATTTATTCCAAATTATTCCACTTCATTCCACTTTATTCCACCACATTACAATACAAAACATTGTTGAAAAACTGTTGATCTCTTGTTAAAAACCACACATGTTATTAACCAACTATCAAATAACGAACACATTTTCAGCAGATTATTTTCAACAATCTATTTTTCAACAACCGTTAATAACTCTTCATCCAACCACCGAAAACGGTTAAAAAGAATTACTTAAAGAAAAATTCAAGCAGGAATAAAAAATTTTACTCCCAAAAGGTTGATTTGATTTTTGATTCGTTTTAATTTGTACCCGAATTTTATTTAATTGAAAAAAAACTACGGTGGAAGAAGAAAAAACAGCCAAATTCAAACCCATAAATATCAGGGAGGTGTTTGAATCGAAAAACCCAACCCTGGCGCGTATTATACCAGGTTTTGTTTACCGGTATATCGACCGGATAATGCACGTTGGATTTGTAAACGACCTGCTCGAAAGAAACGGCCATTTGAAAGGAACCGATTTTGTGGATCAGGTTGTGAAGGAGTTTAATGTAAAAGTTCATCTTCACGGGCTGGAAAACATTCCCGATTCGGGGCATTTCATTTTTGCAAGCAACCACCCGCTGGGCGGATTTGATGGCATGCTGTTGTTAAAAACAGTGGACGAAAAGCTGGGAAACCCCCGGTTTCTGAGCAACGATATTTTACTCAACATCCCCCAGCTGCGGGAGTTGTTTGTACCGGTAAATAAACACGGCGGTCACAGCCGGGAGGCAGCCAAACTACTGAGCGATGCCTATAATTCCGACGTACAAATACTTATTTTCCCTGCTGGTCTGGCATCGCGGAAAATCAACGGAAAAATCATGGACCTGGAATGGAAAAAACACTTCATTACCAAAGCTATACAATACAAACGCAACGTTATACCGGTATTTGTGAGCGGCCGGAATTCAAACCGATTTTACCGGCTGGCCAGGTTCCGGAAATTTTTACACATAAAATGGAACCTCGAAATGTTTTTTCTACCCGATGAAACCATGCGGCACCGCAACACCGATGTGCACATTTATTTTGGAAAGCCTGTAGCATACACCACTTTCGATCGGTCTAAAACACACCAGGAATGGGCGGAATGGGTAAAAAAGAAAGTTTACCAACTGCCCGTTCAGGCGATAAGTTCAAATTAAAAACGGAGTACAGAATCATTGTAATTCTATTTTTTTAATTTTGCACACCGTTTTCATTTAAAATGTAACTAATGAAAGATATTGTAGCACCACTTCCGAAGGAACAAATCATTGCCGAGCTGACACCCGACAAGTTGCTGCGAAAAACCAACAAGGGAGGGAACGAAATTTATGTGGTTTCCCACCTCGATTCGCCCTCCATTTTGCATGAAATAGGCCGGTTACGTGAACTGACCTTCAGGGATGCAGGCGGCGGCACCGGAAAGGAAACCGATATCGACCATTACGACACGGCCGATTTTCCCTATAAGCAACTGATTGTATGGGACCCGGAAGCCCGGGAAATCCTCGGTGGATACCGCTACATTCTTTGCTCTGAAGCGCCTTTTGACGAAAACGGTGAAGTACATATGGCCACCTCAAAACTGTTTCATCTGTCGGAAAGATTTGCAAAAGAATTTCTGCCCCACACCCTGGAGCTGGGGCGCTCTTTTGTGCAGCCGGCCTACCAGTCGAGCAAAGCCGGCGCAAAAGCATTGTTTGCACTCGACAACCTTTGGGACGGACTGGGAGCTCTGACCGTGGATCACGATGAAATCGAATATTTTTTCGGAAAGGTAACTATGTACCAGCACTTTCACAGCGATGCCCGTAACCTGATCCAATATTTCTTTAAAAAATATTTCCGCGATAAAGAAAACCTTGTTTACCCAAAAAATCCGGTAGAATTCGACTACGATGAAAATGAGATGAAGGCCATTTTCACAGGAAAAGATTACCGGGAAGATTACCGGATTTTGGTTCAGACCGTAAGGCAGTTCGGGGAGAATGTGCCCCCGCTTATCAATGCTTACATGAACCTTTCCCCTTCCATGAAGACTTTTGGCACCGCTATGAATAATAAATTCGGAGGGGTACTGGAAACCGGAATCATCGTAACAATCAGGGATATTTACGAAGTGAAATACGACCGGCACATTGAAACCTACATCCAGGACAAGGAAAACGACGAATGGGAAACTCCGGAGTAAACGAAGAGCCTGTTATTTCAGCGGAGCGGCAAATTTCTGAACATCATCGGCGGTAATTTGCTTGTCGCATAAAATGATCAACCGCTCAATTACATTTCGAAATTCGCGGATATTCCCGGTCCAGGTAATTTTTTTAAGTTCAGCAATCGCATCGTCGGTAATCGACTTTTCCGGCATTCCGTATTCGCCGCAGATTTGGGTTATGAAATGATTGGCCAGCAGCGGAATATCTTCCAGCCGCTCATTAAGCGAAGGAACATGAATTAGAATCACACTGAGCCGGTGATACAAATCTTCCCGGAACCGTCCGCTTTCAATTTCTTTCGAAATATTTTTATTGGTAGCCGCCACCACGCGCACATCCACTTTTATGTGTTTATCGCCCCCCACGCGTGAAATAACACTTTCCTGCAAAGCCCGCAGCACCTTTGCCTGGGCCGAGAGACTCATGTCGCCAATTTCATCGAGAAACAGCGTTCCGCCGGTTGCCTGTTCAAACTTCCCCTTCCGCTGTTTTACCGCCGAAGTAAACGAACCTTTCTCGTGGCCGAATAATTCGCTTTCAATTAATTCAGATGGAATGGCTGCACAATTCACTTCCACAAAGGGGCCGTCGGAGCGACTGCTCTGATCGTGGATGCGGCGTGCAACCAGTTCTTTGCCGGTTCCGTTGGCGCCGGTAATCAAAACGCGGGCATCTGTTGGCGCAACACGATCGGCCATTTCAATTACCCTTTTTATAGCCGGCGACTCACCGATGATCTCAAAATTCTTGCTGACTTTCTTTTTCAGTATTTTGGTTTCGGTTACCAGGGTCGATTTATCGAGGGCATTGCGGATGGTAATGAGTAAACGGTTCAAATCGAGCGGTTTTTCAATAAAATCGTACGCGCCCTTTTTTATGGATTCCACCGCTGTGTCGATGTTTCCGTGGCCGGAAATCATTACCACCGGTGAATCGGGAGCCATGGGAATAAGCTGTTCGAGTACTTCAATTCCATCCATTCCGGGCATTTTAATATCGCAAAGAATGATATCGTATTCGGTATGTTTTACCATTTCCAGGCCCTTTTTGCCATCATCGGCCAAATCGACCTCGTATTTTTCGTATTCCAGGATTTCTTTTAATGT
>CAYRBS010000029.1:0-17073 GCA_964422335.1 uncultured Mariniphaga sp.
TGAATCAGATGGTATTGTTACCATTTCAGGAGTACCAGTACCTGATGTAACGGTGTACAAAGTAACTGCAATTGCAGGAAGCGGTTGTTCCGAAGATGTAGCCTATCTGCCGGTGTATGACCCATCTGCCGGTTTCGTTACCGGTGGCGGCTGGATTATATCACCAGAAGGAGCTTATTATGATGACCCAACACTTACCGGCAAAGCCAACTTTGGGTTCAATGCCAAGTACAAAAAAGGCAAATCGGATGTGGATGGCAATACCGAATTCCATTTCCATGCAGCCGGCATGAAATTCAAAAGTGATTTCCACGAGTCGGGTTCACTGGTAATCTCAGGCGGCAAAGCCACTTACCGCGGAGAAGGAACCATAAATGGTGAAGGTGCTTACAAATTCACCCTGGTAGCTTTCGATGGCGACTGGAACGATGGTACCGATCCCGACCGATTCCGCATCAAAATCTGGGGCGAAAACGAAATTGTTTATGACAACGGACTGGGTGCAGATGATAATTCGGATGATGCAACCGATTTGGGCGGCGGCTCCATCGTTATCCACGAGGTGAAAGCTGCTCCGGGCCAGGCTAAAAAATCTGCCGAAATCACCACCGATATTGAGCCGGCCATTCAGGCCACGCACTTCGAGGTGTATCCCAATCCGTTTACCGACCGGTTGAAAATTGAATTTGCTTCACCGGAGGATGCCCGTGCCCGCATCGATATTTACGACATGACGGGCCGCCTGGTAGAGACCGTGTTCAACAAGGCAGTGAAAGCCGGCGAGCTTCACCAGGCCGCGTTTGAACCGGACGACGAGGTCAGCAGTTTCTACATCTACCGCATGACCCTGGGCAATTCCGTACGCAACGGAAAAGTGATTTACCGGAAATAAAACCCTCCCTCCCTTCCGGGAAGGAAAAACCGGAAAGGATTTTAAAAAGCGTGTCCTGCAGCAGGGCACGCTTTTTTTAATAGCCTGACCATTTTCAGAATTGGTATAACAATCCGGGTTCACTATATTTGTGTATCGTTTAAAACAATACATCAAATACAATTTAATTACATGAAAACCTGGAATATTGGAATCATCGGGGCAGGGCTTATTGCCGATTTTCACGCAAAAGCCATACAGAGTTTAAGCAATGCAAAGCTGACAGGTATTTGCGGCACCAACCGGGAAAAGGTGCAGAACTTAGCCCGCAAGTACAACTGCAGGCCATTTGAAAACGAGCAGGAAATGCTCCGTTCCGGCGAAACGGACATCGTTACCATTGCCACCCCCAGCGGGGCACACATGGAACCGGCCATTGAAGCAGCGCGGCACGGGAATCACGTAATTTGTGAGAAACCGCTTGAAATATCGCTGGAGCGGATTGACCGCATGATTGACGCCCACGCAAAAGCGGGAACGCACCTGGGGGGAATCTTCAATTACCGTTACAACGATATCCTGAAACACCTGAAGGGGGCTGTGGACGAAGGACGGTTTGGCACCCTTACCTACGGGGCGGTTTATGTGCCCTGGTGGCGGGGCGACGATTATTACAAAAACAGCTGGCACGGCACATGGGAAATGGACGGCGGAGGGGCGCTGATGAACCAGGCCATCCACATGATAGACATGCTGCAATACGTTATGGGGCCGGTTGAATCGTTGCAGGCTTATACGGCCACCCTTGGACACAAAATTGAAGCGGAAGACACCGGTACTGCCGTACTCCGGTTTAAAAACAATGCGCTGGGGGTCATTTATGGTTCCACGGCATCGTATCCGGGACAGTTCCGCCGCATCGAAATCACCGGCACCAGGGGAACAGCCATACAGGTTGAAAACAGTTTTAAAGTTTGGGAATTTGCCGACCCACGCGATTCCGACAAGGAAGTGGCAGAAAAATTCAGTCTGATTGAAGGGGGCGGCGGCGTTTCCGACCCCGGGGCCATACCGTTTGAGCCACATGCCCGGAACATTGCCGCTTTTATTGACGCCATCGAAGCGGGAAAATCATTTGAAATCAATGGTGCGGAAGCACGAAAAGCGGTGGAGATTGTGTTGGGCATTTACACTTCGGCCAGGGAAATGAGGCCGGTTACCTTTTAAAGTCAGTTTTTTCAGCTTCGCCCCTGTTTCCTGCCAGTTCAGCTGCTTCGCGGGCAATCATCAGTTCCTCGTTGGCAGGGACAATCACTACTTTCACCCGGGAGCCCGGTTCACTGACAACCGCTTCCTGCCCGTTCCGCTCCCGGTTTTGATCCGGTGAAAGCCGGATTCCCAGGAACTCCAGTCCGGAGCAAACCGCTGCGCGTGCCCGGCTGCTGTTTTCGCCAATTCCACCGGTAAAAACAAGCGCCTCCAACCCGCCAAGGGCAGCAGCATAAGCGCCAATATACTTTTTCACGCGGTAGAGGTAAACATCGAGGGCTGTTTGCGCGGTTTTATTACCACCGAGGGCTGCATTTTCCACTTCCCGGTAATCGGAGGAAACCCCCGACAACCCCAGCAACCCGCCGTCACGATTAATAACCTGCTGAATATCGCCTGCTGAAAGCTGAAAATTTTCCTGAAGGTAAACCAGCACACCGGCATCGATATCCCCGCAGCGGGTGCCCATCAGCAACCCTTCTGCCGGGGTCATCCCCATGGAAGTGTCAACCGATTTCCCGTTTTTTACAGCCGCCACAGAAGCGCCGTTCCCCAGGTGACAGGAAACAACCCTGCTATTCCCGAAAGGCAGGCCTGCAAGCTGGCAGGCACGTTGTGAGGCATACTTGTGGGAGGTTCCGTGAAACCCGTACCGCCTGATGCGGTATTTTTGGTACCAATCAAGCGAAATTCCGTACAAAAAAGCTTTGGGCGGCAAGGTATGGTGGAAAGCGGTATCGAAAACCCCCGCCTGCAACACCCGGGGCATTAACCGGCCAATGGTGCGGATACCCTCGAGGTTGGCAGGATAGTGCAGCGGGGCCAGGGGAATACAGGATTCCATGTACTGAACCAGCTTATCCGTAATTTCCACACATGCAGCCCCCTCCTCTCCTCCATGAATCAGCCGGTGTCCAACCACATCCACATCGCTCAGCGAAGCAAGGCAGTTGTTTCCGGGAGCCACCAGTTGATCCAGGATTTCAGTCAAACTGTCGCGGAAGGAAAAGCCGGGCGCTGCTTTTTCAATTTCACGGTTTTGAATGCGCATTCTGAACAAGGTGCCGCCCTGTCCGGTTTTTTCGGCCTTTCCACCTGCTATCAGACGCTCTTCGGGCATCCGGTATAACTGAAATTTAATGGAAGAACTCCCGCAATTTATTATCAGTACATTCATATTTAAAATAACCCAATAAAATGTTTGAAAAAACGAGGAATTGCAGCGCCCCTGAAGTTAATAAAAAGTGTTCAAATCTTTACTATACCTGCCTAAATTTAAACGATTTCGAACAGGTGTTATACAATATATTGAATTCATTTCATAAAAAAGATTTTTGTGTTATTTTCAACCCCTTGTTAGAAATGGTATTTTTGAAAAACCCGAAAAATAATTAAGGTGCGATACGTTCAATTACCATACATCTCCTATCCCTTTTTCTTCGAAGATTCTTACGAAGCGATAATAACTGAGAACAATTACAACCGATTTTCAACCGGAAAAAAACGTTCTTCGGGAATTTTTACAGCTTAAGCTGCTTTGTTTGAAGAGAAAGCGAAATATAACATTTAATCATTCAAAATTATTAAAATTTCAAGCTATGGTAGATAAAATAACCAATCTTGCCGAGTATTTTCAAAAGTACAGAGAAAGTGTTGCCGAT
Source organism: uncultured Mariniphaga sp. (assembly GCA_964422335.1). Classification (GTDB taxonomy): domain Bacteria; phylum Bacteroidota; class Bacteroidia; order Bacteroidales; family Prolixibacteraceae; genus CAYRBS01. The sequence continues at coordinate 3,802 of CAYRBS010000029.1, forward strand.
CCGGAAGGTTTTTGGGGCAACATTGCAGAAAACTATTTCTGGCGAAAGAAATGGGACAAGGTTCTCGACTGGAGATTTGAAGGAGAGAATGCACCCGATGTAAACTGGTTTGTAAACGGCAAACTGAACATTACGGAGAATATTTTCGAACGGAATATGTATATGCGTAAAGATCAGGTTGCCATTATCTGGGAACCCAACGATCCGAAAGAGCAATCCGTAAAACTCACCTATGGTGAATTGTTCGAAAAAGTAAAACAATTTGCAAACGGACTGAAGAAACTGGGCGTTAAAAAAGGCGACCGGGTGGCCATTTACCTGCCCATGGTTCCCGAACTGGCCATTGCCATGCTGGCATGTGCCCGTATTGGCGCTATTCACTCCATTGTTTTTGCCGGCTTTTCGGCTACCGCCCTTGCCGACAGAATTGTGGATGCCGAAGCAAAAGTCCTCATCACCTCCGACGGAGGTTTTCGAGGCACCAAATCAATCAACATGAAAGGAATTGTTGATGAAGCCCTTGAGAAATGCCCTACTATAAAAAATGCCATTATTTTAAAACACACCAACGAGGAAATAAACTTTGTGGAAGGCCGCGATGTATGGTGGCACGATGCCATTAAAAAGGTTAATTCGGAAAACACAGCCGAGGTAATGGATGCCGAAGATATGCTGTTTATCCTATACACTTCCGGATCTACCGGCAAACCCAAAGGGGTGGTACACACCACTGCCGGATACATGGTTTATACCGAATACACCTTTAAAAATGTTTTTCAATACAGCGATGGCGACATCTACTGGTGTACTGCCGATATAGGCTGGGTTACCGGACATTCATACATTGTTTACGGACCCTTGCTGGCAGGCGCCACTACCGTTATGTTTGAAGGGGTTCCCACCTGGCCCGATGCCGGCAGGTTCTGGGACATTGTGGACAAATACAAGGTAAACCAGTTTTACACAGCCCCCACAGCCATACGCGCGCTGGTGGCCCAGGGCGATGAATGGGTCGCAGACCACGACCTGAGTTCGCTTAAAGTGTTGGGTACGGTTGGCGAACCCATCAACGAGGAAGCCTGGCGCTGGTATCACGACATGATAGGGAAAGGAAGATGCCCGATTGTTGATACCTGGTGGCAAACGGAAACAGGCGGAATAATGATTAGCCCGCTTGCCGGAATCACTCCTACGAAACCCTCGCTGGCCACCCTGCCACTGCCAGGGGTACAACCTATTTTGGTTGATCCGGAAGGAAATGAATTAAAAGGAAACAGCGTGGAAGGAATTCTTTGTATTAAATTCCCCTGGCCGGGAATGTTACGCACCACCTACGGCGACCACAAACGCTGCTACACAACCTATTTTTCAGCTTATAAAGGACTGTACCTCACCGGCGACGGGGCCAAGCGCGACGAAGAGGGATACTACCGCATTATCGGCCGGATCGACGATGTAATCAACGTTTCCGGGCACCGCATCGGTACGGCCGAAGTGGAAGATGCCATTAACCAGCACCCCAGGGTAGTTGAATCGGCAGTGGTGGGTTATCCGCACGAAATCAAAGGCTCGGGAATTTATGCCTATGTTATCTGCGAAGATCTTTCCGACAATGAGCTGGGAAAAATTGAAGATGAAATAAGAGCTACCGTAACCAAGTTTATCGGGCCCATTGCCAAACCCGATAAAATTCAGATTGTAAACGGGCTTCCAAAAACCCGTTCAGGGAAAATTATGCGCCGTATCCTCCGCAAAATCGGGGAAGGCGATGCCACCAACCTTGGTGACACTTCTACCCTGCTCGACCCGGGTGTTGTTGAAGAAATTATCAACGGCGCCAAAGTGGAAGTCAAACGCCAATAAATTTCAACCAAAAAGACATCTTCAAACGAAGGTGTCTTTTTTCTTTTTAACCAAAAAAAGCCAAAAATGAATCATCAAAAAACCTTTAACCGGGGATTTGTCGTATTGGGGGCAATCCTTATCCAACTGGCACTGGGCGCAATTTATGCCTGGTCGGTTTATACCAACATGCTTGTTGAAGCAGGCTGGAGCAGAGCAGAAACCCAAATGGTTTTCTCGGCAGGGCTCGCCGTGTTTGCCATTGTAATGGTAATGGCCGGCAGAATAATGCCCAAATTTGGCCCCAGGAAACTTGCCTTTTCAGGAGGTATCGTTTTGGGGCTGGGATATATCCTGGCCGGGATATTTGGCGCTGAAAATTTTATCACCACTTTTTTGTTTGTAGGCATTCTGGGCGGTAGCGGCATCGGGCTGGGCTACGTAGTCCCTATTGCTGTAGGCATGCGCTGGTTTCCCGACAAAAAAGGCCTGATAACCGGACTTGCAGTTGCAGGATTTGGTTTTGGGGCAACGTTATGGATGGCCCTGGCAGACCGGCTGGGGCAGCTGGGCGGAGGCCAGTTACTGCAAAACATTGGCCTGTCGAACACCTTTATTGTTTACGGGATAGCCTACCTGGTTATTGTTGCGATCGGGAGTATCTGGATGGTTTTCCCGCCCGAAGGCTGGCAGCCCGAAGGTTGGGTTCCGCCGGAGGCAACCAAAAAAAATTCGGCCGGTACCATCAACTTCACCGCCAGTGAAATGCTTCGCACACCCCAATATTACCTCATCCTGCTCACCTTCATCTTCGGGGCTGCTGCCGGACTGATGAGCATCGGGCTGATGCGCCTTTGGCCCCAGGAAGCACTCACAAAAACAGGAATGTCGCCCGAAGCTGCCGGAGCTGCTGCCACGCTTGCAATGGCCGTGTTTTTTGCACTGTCAAACGGGTTGGGCCGGATTCTTTGGGGAACATTCAGCGACAAAATAGGCCGGAAAACTTCTATTATCATTATGATGGCTACCCAGGGGCTGTTTGTCATCCTCTTTCAATGGATGGCCGGAAATGTTTACACCCTTTACCTGTTCGCCATTCTCATTGGGTTTAATTTCGGCGGAAACTTCGCGTTGTTCCCTACCATCACAGCCGACACCTTCGGCACAAAACACGTAGGGCAAAATTATGGATGGGTATTCCTCGCCTATGCTGTGGGCGGAATATTAGGACCCGTAATGGGTGGAAGACTGGGAGATTTAAACAATTTTCCCCTGGCTTTTACCATTTGCGGTATCCTTTGCTTTATAGCCGTGCTGACAATCGGTCTGGTGAAACCGGCAACCAAACAAACTACCTGATTTTACCCATCCATCCCTGCAAAAAACTACAAGGCCCCGGAAAAAATAAATTCTTCCGGGGCCTTGTTTTCTATAAGAAATTGTACTTTTTTTTGAGTCCAGCTCCAATTAGTGTTGTCAAACAGGTTCCGGAAGGATTGTTTTTAAACATATAATCGCAAATTTTGTAAGGGATTATCGCCACAAATATCTGATGATAAACACTTTTAAAGCATGAACCCATAACAATGGGGCGGGTTGGCAGAATTTTTTAACCTGATTTTTTTTCATGATTTTTATAGGCAAATTCAACCATCTTTACGGGTCGAAAAACAACGTACAACTTTTAAAAAATCATACCCATGGCCATCAAAAAATTAGACAGCATTTTCAAACCAAAACGCATTGCATTAATCGGAGTTTCCAATAATCCAGATAGCGTTGGGGGAATTACCCTCAAAAATTTAGTGGGGGGTGGATACAACGGAGTGGTTTACCCGGTAAATCCAAAACGTGAAGCGGTATTTGGAATTCCGTGTTACCCCGATGTAAAGAGCGTTCCCAAGGTCCCCGACCTGGCGGTTATTATGACCGGAGCCAAACTGGTTCCCAAGCTGGTTCGCGAGTGTGGTGAGGCAGGAATACACGGAATCATCATCATGTCGGCAGGATTCAAAGAAGCCGGTGAAGAAGGGAAGGCGCTCGAGGCGCAGGTAAAAGAAGAAAAAGCGAAGTTCCCCGACATGCGGATAATTGGCCCCAATTGCCTGGGAATTTTGGTGCCTGGATTAAGCATGAACGTCAGTTTTGCCAACGGGATGCCCGAAAAAGGGCACGTGGCATTCATCTCTCAATCAGGCGCACTTTGCACTTCAGTGCTCGACTGGGCCTACGAATCGCACATTGGGTTCTCCTATTTTGTTTCCATTGGTAACTCCATGGACGTAAATTTTGGCGATTTAATCGACTATTTCGGGCAGGACCCCAGCACGAAGTCAATTGTCCTTTACGTTGAATCGTTGACAGATGCCCGCACATTTATGTCGGCAGCCCGCGCCTTTTCACGCGAAAAACCCATTATTGTTTACAAATCAGGACGTTTCCCCGAGTCGGCAGCAGCAGCAGCATCCCACACCGGGGCACTGGCTTCGGAAGACTCCATTTACGACGCTGTTTTCCGCAGGGCGGGACTTGCACGTGTTTACGACTTTGGAAATATATTCGATTTCACCGACCTTGTAGGGCGACGCCGGATTCCGAAAGGAAACAGGCTGGCCATTGTTACCAATGCAGGGGGGCCGGGAGTAATGGCTACCGACTCGCTCATTTCGTGGGGCGGAAAACTGGTACAACTCTCGGAAGAAACCATGCAAAAACTCAACGATTTTCTTCCCCCGTTCTGGTCGCACGGAAACCCGGTGGATGTGCTGGGGGATGCTCCCCCGGAACGGTTTGCAAGGGCTACCGAAATCGTTTTGGAAGACGAGAAAGTGGATGCGGTGCTGGTATTGCTAACACCCCAGGCCATGACCTCCCCTACCGAAACAGCCAAAGCCATTGCTGAAATGGCCTCAAAAACTTCCAAAACAATTATGACAGCCTGGCTGGGCGGCGCCAGTATGCGCGAGGGAATACAGGTTTTCAACCAGGCAGGGCTTTCCAGCTATCCAACCCCCGAACAAGCCATACGGGCATTCATGACACTTTCGCTTTACGCGAAAAACCTTGAAATGCTTTACGAAACCCCCAAAGAGGTACCTGTTTCGTTTCAATACGATCGCAAAGAACTACGCAATAAATACCTGAAAGAAATTTTCCCGAAAGCCAAAATCCTGAACGAAGACGACTCAAAAATGCTGGTGAACGATTATGGAATTGACACCACACACCCAACACCGGCTGCAACAGAGGATGAAGCAGTAGCCATTGCCGATAAAAAGGGATACCCGGTAGTGCTTAAAATTTATTCACCCGACATTACCCACAAATCAGATGTTGGAGGGGTAACCCTGAATATTAAAGACGAAGAGATGGTAAGGGCATCCTTCCGGAATATGGTACGAACCGCTACCGAAAAACGCCCCGATGCCAAAATAGAAGGTGTAACCGTTCAGCGGATGGTGGACACCAAAGATGCGATTGAATTAATTGTGGGCACCAAAAAAGACGCGGGATTCGGAACGGTTATGTTAGTAGGAATGGGAGGAACCAGCGCTGAGTTGTTCAAAGACAAACGCCTGGAATTTCCACCGTTGAACCAGCGTTTAGCCCAGCAGATGTTGGAATCGCTGATGATTTACCCGTTACTGGAAGGTTACCGGGGCTCCACCCCAAAAAACGTTGAGAAATTGATTGAAGTTCTCATACGTATGTCTTACCTTGCCGCCGATTATCCGGAGATAAAAGAACTGGACATCAATCCGCTGATTGTTACGCCAACCGATGTTATTGCGCTGGATGCCCGGATTGTAGTGGATGAAGAAGTGATGGGCACAAAAGTAAAAGATTACTCTCACCTTATTCTGCGTCCGTATCCTGAAAGCCTCGTCAGCCAAGCCCAATTGAAAGATGGTACTAACGTAACCCTTCGGCCCATTAAGCCTGAAGATGAACCGTTATGGCTTAAGTTGCTGGCCAGTTGTTCCAAAGAGTCGATTTATCATCGTTTTCGTTACGATTTTTATTTCGATTCACACGAAGTGGCCACACAATTCTGCTTCATCGACTACGATCGCGAAATTGCCATTGTGGCCGAAGTGGAAAACAACGGGGAGAAAGAACTTATTGGGGTTGGACGGTTAATTGCCGACCCGGATGTTGAAATGATGGAATATGCAATACTCATTACCGATGCCTGGCAAAAGAAAGAACTGGGCTATATTATTACAGAATACTGTATGAAAATAGCTAAAATGAGGGATGTAAAAAAACTGGTAGCTGAAACCACCCGCGATAATAAACCCATGATTTCAGTTTTTCGAAAGTTGAATTTTAAAATACGGTTTAACGAAGATTCCACCGTATCGGTAAACAAAAATTTAACGGAGGAACCGGAATAGTTCCCGGTTAATCAATCAGCTCGAATAAAAATTCCCGGCAGTCCTGAAATAATGCTGCCGGGCATTTATTGAAACAGGGAAATGGACATTTTAAGAATTAAGGAAGCTGTAGAACTCATTCGAAAATCGAAATATATGGTGGCCTTTACGGGAGCCGGAATTTCTGTTGAAAGCGGCATCCCTCCCTTCAGGGGCGCCGGAGGTTTATGGAATTCCACCCATCCCATTTTCCTCGAAATCGAATATTTTCAAAAAAGACCCCTGCAATCGTGGAAAAAAATTAAAGAGATTTTTTACGACAAACTGGGCGATGCTGAACCAAACACCGCCCACGAGGTACTGGCAAAAATGGAAAAACGCAGTTTCCTGGAGTCCGTTATTACCCAAAACATCGACCATCTGCACCAAAAATCAGGAAGCAAATATGTGTATGAACTTCACGGAACTTACAAACAACTGGTTTGCATGGACTGCGGCTCGGAATACGATATAAGTTTTGCGGACCTCAACTTCCTTCCTCCTACCTGCTTTATCTGCAAGGGAATACTGAAACCCGACATGGTATTTTTTAACGAACCCATTCCGACCTTTGCAAAAAAACGTTCACTCGAAGAAGCAGAAAAATCAGACCTCCTGTTAATTATCGGCACAAATGCAGAAGTGCTTCCGGCAGCCGAAATTCCTGAAATTGCCAAAAAAAGCGGCGCAAAAATTATTGAAATCAATATTAAACCCTCCCCTTTCACCTTCTCGGTTACCGATATTTTTATCGAAGCCCGTGCAACTGAATCCATGGAGGAAATCGGAAAACTCCTGTATTTATAATGAAAACCGTTTGCTGAAAGAAAATTTGTCGAACGAAAAAGGCGAATTGAAAACCGAAAAAGGAATCCCTCCTGTAAAATTCATTTCACTTTTTTTACCCTGATTACAACAAAAAGAGACCAAAAGGTGTTTTATTTTAAAATTGCGTTATGAATAAACTGACAGCTTTTATCTTATGTATCATGTTGGGCGCAAACGCATTTGCCCAGGAAACAGAAAGTGAACCGGATATTTCCCAGGGGCCACGATTGGTGAATGAACAATCGGCCACCCTTACTGACAGAGGTAAATTACTGCTTTTTGTCCAGCACCGTTTTGGGGAAATCGACGGGGGATTTTATCAGTTGTTCGGGCTCGACCAGGCCACCATGCGCCTGGGGTTTGAATACGGCCTGGGAGAAAACCTGAACGTAGGAATTGGCAGGAGCAGTTATATGAAAACCTACGATGCTTATGGAAAAATAAAAATTGTACAACAGGATGAAAACATTCCGGTTACGTTAAGCGCCGTGGCAGCCGGTTCGGTACCCACCATCCGCAATTATTTTCCGGACTCCCAAAGCAGTTTTTTTAACAAATCCTCGGGAAGTGTGCAATTACTCGCGGCAAAAACTTTTGGGGATGTAGGGATTCAACTCTCCCCCGGGATATTGACCACCGGTTACCTGCTTCCTGAAAATCAAAGCCTTTCGGTTTTCACACTGGGGCTGGCAGGCTCGGTAAAATTATCGCAAAAGGTATCGGCAAACCTTGAGTACCTGCCGCAATTCAACTCAGCGCTTCCCGGACAAAGCCCCTTATCGCTGGGGGTAGATGTTGATACCGGGGGTCATTTGTTCCAGTTAATACTATCGAATTCACAACAATTTTTTACCCAGAGCCTTTATACTGCAACCCGGGGAAACTGGGCCGAAGGTTCACTTTATTTTGGTTTTAACCTTATCAGAGAATTTAGAATTAAATACTATTAACCATGGAAAGAAAAGATTTTCTGCAGAAGTTTGCAATTGGCGGGAGCCTTTTGCTTACCACTCCAATCCTCTTCAATTCCTGCAGCGATGACGAAGATTTGATTGGCGATACCGATCCCGGGGAAAACGGGGAGGAAGTTACAGTAGATTTAAACCACGAGGATTTTTCCGACCTGGGAACGGTTGGCGGATTTGCCTATTCAGGTGATATTATCATTATCCGTTCGAGTGAATCCAACTACATTGCCCTGTCGAAAATTTGCACGCACCAGGGCTGTACGGTTTCGTACAACCATGACGAAAGCCAGTTGCCCTGCCCTTGTCACGGATCGGTTTACAATACATCGGGTGGAGTTGTGAATGGCCCGGCAGAAGAAAGCCTGGTAAAATACAACGTCACAAAAGAGGGTGATATTTTAACGATATCTTAGACGAAGGAATTTATTCGAAGGTATAGTGCTTCCGTATTGCTGAATGGATATCCCAAACACATTCAAGGCCGGCAGGGAAGGTGACAAAATCGCCGGGCTTTATAGTAATCGATTCAAACTCAGAAACAATCGTAGCCTCTCCTTCGAGAATAAAACATTTTTCTGTTTGGGGGTAATACCAGTCAAATTTATCTTCGTCATGCTCCCAAACATCCCAGGAAAAGACACCTGCCTCTTCCAGCTCATCCCTATCTGGTTGTTCGATATCAATTCTCATCGTTCTGATTTTTCAACAAAAATATAAAAGAAACCCGTTCAATTATCTGCCACACCCAAAAAAATAGCCTTTCCCCGGAATTGCGTTTGAAATATAACCGGGCATATCTGACAGGAAATTCAGGAAAGGCCGGCAAAAAATTCAACAGTAGATTGAAGACACAGGGAGGTGAAATAAAAACAGCCGTGAGGAAAAAATCCACACGGCTATTTTTCAGCACTTAAACAAAATAATTAAAGGGCTGAATTGCAAGCCTCTAATAATTTCTGGGCATTCTGGTTAGACTCGTCTAAAGCGGCTGCTTTCTCCAGCACTTCAATGGCTGCCCTGAACTCTGCCCTGGCTTTTTCCACTTCTTCGTTGTAAGCATCATCGGCAGTTGTCATGTCGCCATTACTAACCTGCTCGTTTGCAGCGGTTAAAATTGCTACACCTTTTTTATACAATCCGTTTCCTTCTGAAACATAAATATTTGCAAGGGCGGATGTAATGCGATCATTATCCGGATATTTTTCCGCACCTTCCTCCAGCGTTGCTTTATACTCGCTGGTTTTGTTTTGTTTCCTTAACGCAACGGCTTTGTAGTACAAAGCAGTTTCCCCTCTGTAATCATTTTCAATACTTTTCTGGAACAATTCAATGGCTTTGTCTAACATTTCACCACGGTAAGCCGCTATTGCTGCATTGTAAATCAGCGAATGGGTATCTTCTTCTTCTTCAGCAGTAGCTGCAGCTTGCTCATAACTGTCCACCGCGTTGGCATAATCTTCATTTTTATTGTATGCCTGGGCTTTGTACTCGTGGCTTCTGGAAACCCTGACACCCAACTCAATGGCTTTATCAAAATACTCGATGGCACCTTCCAGGTTATCCGATTTATAGGCAGCGTAGCCAATGTTAAAATTAATGGTCGGGTCCACCTCTACATCACCAATGTTCTTCATTCCCTCGTCGTACAAGCTAAACGCTTTGGCGTAATCTTCGGCCTGCATTGCTTCATTGGCTTCGTTGATTTTGTCAGCAGCATCCTGTGCAAAAGAAGCTACTCCAAACAACACAGCCAACATTAAAAAAATTACTTTTTTCATCTTTCTTTCTTTTTAAATTTTAATTAACTTTTTTATAATGTCTTATCTTTTTCAAGTAATGACCCAAAAATAACAATAATGGTCAAAAATCCTACAACTTATTTCTCAAGAATAGTGCCGAGATTAATTGTGCCAGTTCAAATGCTGTATTATAAAGCAGCTGAGGAGCTTCTGCCATGGCATTTTCAAGGGGCATGGGCCGGTTTAAAATACTAAAGGTTCCGTTAAAAACTTCAGAAGCTTCTTTATGCACACTCCCTCCTATGGCAATGACCGGTTTTTCCCACTTCCGCGCTATTTTGGCTACTGCCGCCGGGGCTTTGTTGTTCAGCGTTTGTGAATCGATTTTTCCCTCGCCTGTAACTACCAACCCGGCCCATTTTACGTGTTTTTCAAAATTCAGGCGGGAAAGTATAAAATCGGCTCCCGGAACAATATCCCCATTAAAAAATGCTTTCAGGGGCAATGCAATGCCTCCGGCTGCGCCGGCTCCGTCTAAGGCAGCGAGGTCTGTACCGGCTTCTTTTTCCAGGATGGCTGCCCAGTTTGCCAGACCGTTTTCCAACAATGGCAGCATTTCCGGCGAGGCCCCTTTTTGGGGGCCAAAAACTTCCGCCGCCCCATTGGGCCCCAGCAGCGGATTATCTACATCGCAAATAATTTTGATGGATACATTCCCCGGTATGTCGGGTTTTACAATCTTTTTTACCGATGCCAGGTTTTTACCATTGCCGGCCAACGGTTCTCCCCTGCTATCCAACAACTTAAAACCCAACGCTTCGAGCATGCCCGACCCACCGTCAACAGTGGCGCTACCGCCAATACCCAGTAAAATCTCGGTGCATCCTCCCTTGATGGCTGCGGCAATCAACTGCCCGGTTCCGTATGATGATGCAACCATCGGGTCGAGCTCGTTCGGTTGCAGCAGCTTAATCCCCGATGCATCTGCCATTTCAATAACTGCAGTTTTCCCGGATACTGCATATTTTGATTTTACTTTCTTTCCCAACGGGTTGTTTACTTCCATTTCAACAACCTCAGCATGAAGCGCCCGGCGCAAAACTTCGCCTGTAAAATCTCCCCCGTCGGCCACCGGTATTTTCCGGATGCTAAAATCAGGATTGCATTTTTTAAACGCCTCGCCCACAATATCGGCAAAAGCAAAGGCATCCAGGCTTCCTTTCATTGAATTTGGTGCAATTAAAATATTCATTTTTCTCCGCGTGTTACAGCAGTTACGCCGGTTATTTTTTTCATTTTGTGAATCAGAAATTCGAGATGTCCGAGATTATACACCGAAATTTTCAGGATACCGTCGAACTTTCCCTTTTCTGTTTCTATATTGATGGAACGAAGATGCGCTCCCGTATCTTTTGTGATAATGTGGGAAATTTCGGTAACAATGCCCGGTTCATCGGTGCCTGAAATATGCACGGTTGTAAGAAATGCCCCGGAACTTACGGTATCTTTCCATTTGGCCCGGATAACCCGGTAAGGAAAACGTTCTTTTAACTGAGGGGCATTGGGACAGTTTTCGCGGTGAATTTTTATGCCGTCGCCAATGGTTACAAACCCAAAAACCGGATCGCCAAAAACGGGGTTACAACAGCGTGCCAGTTTGTAATTAATATTTTTAAGATTATTGTCTATAACCAGGTAGTCTTCACCGCCTTCAAAGGTTAATTCTTTGAGATCCTTTGTGGGAAGAAGTTCCTCAATTTTTCGTTGGGTGGTTTCGTCTCCGGGTTTTTCAGTAAAAATCGACTTCACCTCCAGGGGATCAATTTTTCCGTTTGCCAGTTCACCGTAAAAATCAACAGCCAGCTTAAAATCGAATTTTTTCAGAATTTGCCGGATAGCTTCATCGTTCAGTTCGAGTTTCCAGTTTTTAAACTTGCGCAGCAATATTTCACGTCCCTGTGCGGCGAGTTTTTTCTTCTCTTCACTCAAACTGGCTCTCACCCGGCTTTTGGCTTTGGTTGTTACCAAAAAATCGAGCCAGTCGATTTTAGGTTTCTGGTTGTTGGAAGTTTCAATGGTAACCTGGTCGCCATTTTTCAATTTATATTTCAGGGTCACTTTTTTCCCGTTCACTTTTCCGCCCACACACTTGTCGCCCAGCTGCGAATGGATTTCGTAAGCAAAATCGAGCAGGGTGGATCCTGCCGGCATTTTTTTCAAATCGCCTTTGGGGGTAAAAACAAAAGTCTCATCGCTGTAAATATTCATACTGAACTGATCGATAAAATCCACCACACTCAGTTCAGGATTTTCCAGTATTTCGCGAATTCCGGCCAGCCATTCATCCAGGCCCGAACTTCCTTTTCCCCCTTTGTATTTCCAGTGTGCGGCCAGTCCTTTTTCAGCCACCTCGTCCATTCTTTTGGTGCGTATCTGCACTTCCACCCATCGCCCCTGCGGTCCCATAACGGTTGCATGCAGCGATTCGTACCCATTTGACTTGGGGATGGTTATCCAGTCGCGCATCCGCTCAGGGTTTGCCTGGTACTGCTCGGTAACAATCGAATAAACGGTCCAGCAATCGGATTTTTCGTTTGCAGGACTGGAATCAAGGATAATCCGTATGGCAAACAAATCCATCACCTCATCGAACGACACATTTTTCTTCTGCATTTTATTCCAGATGGAAAAAACCGACTTGGTACGCGCTTTCATTACAAAATCAAAACCCCGTTCATTCAAAGTAACTTCCAGCGGTTTTACAAACTCGGCTACAAAAGTTTCCCGTTCGGGTTCGGTTTCTTTCAACCGATCCTCCACATACTTATACCCTTTGGGATTCTGATACTTCAGGTATAAGTCCTGCATCTCGGCATTAATGGTGTATAACCCCAACCGGTGGGCCAGCGGGGCATAAAGATGGGCGGTTTCATTTGCCAGCCGGTTTTGCGATTCCTCATCGTAAAGAGCGAGATTGCGCATTACCTGGAGGCGATCGGCGGTTTTCAATAGGATTACCCTCACATCGCCTGCCAGTGCCAGTAAGAGATTGCGGTAGTTTTCGGGATGAAGCCCAACCGTATCAGTGCCCAATGCATTAATTTTTGCCATCCCTTTCAAAATGGAATAGACCGAATGCCCGAATTTGTTTTCAATCTCTTCGCGGGTTACTTTTTTTTCGAGCCCGGCATACATAATATTATGCAACATCCCTGTAATTACCGAATCGGGTTCCAGGCCAATTTCGTCGGCAAGAATGATCGAAACATCCAGTGAATGGTTTAAAATATATTCCCCTGTTTTAAACTGTTTATCACCAATAACTGTTTGGGCAAACCGGAAAGCATCCTCCAGTTTGTCCAGTTCCGCTTCGCCCCAGGTCATCCGGCAAAACTCTTTCAAATGTTCATATCGGGTGTAAACTTGTTCAGTTAATTCCATAGTTGCTTTCTTGCTTAACTTCTGACCCCCTGACCCCCT
>CAYRBS010000030.1:0-16844 GCA_964422335.1 uncultured Mariniphaga sp.
TTAGTTCAATTTTTTGTAACTTTTTACCCGAAACGACAACCAGGCTGATTTTTTTGCACATCCATCGGATTCTTGTAAAACTAAAAAGTAATGAAAACAATACTCTTTTTTATTTCATTGGCCATCCTGGTTCCAACTATTGCAAAGGGACAGGATGAAGCGCCGCCACCTATTACCGTTGAAGAAATTTCGAAAAATCTTTACCAGCTTACGGGTGGCCGCGGAGCCAATAGCGGAATGTATATTGGCGACAACGAAGTGTTGATAATTGATGCCAAAATGGATAAAGAATCGGTTGAAGGCATCTTTTCGGCCGTTAAAGGGTTTACTGATAACCCGGTAACCTACCTGGTGAACACCCACAGCGACGGCGATCATGTTAACGGGAATGAATTTTTTCCCGAAGAAGTTACCATTATTGCCCACGAAAACTGCAGAAAGGAATTCTTCCATCCCGGACGCGACGGTTCGCCTTCCAGGTGGGAAGAGGATGAAAACCTACTGCCCTACGTTCCGCAAGTCACTTTCAGCGACAGCATGCAACTTCACCTGGGAAACAAAATCGTTAAGTTGTATTATTTTGGTGTAGGGCATACAACAGGCGATATTGTCGTGTATTTTCCCGAAGAGAAAACGGCCTTTATTGGCGATCAGGTGTTTTTTGGAAGGCCCCAGCTTATTCATTCCTATAAAGGGGGGAATTCATTTGAACATGTGAAAACCACGGAAAAAATACTGGAAAAGCTGGATGCCAGAAGATTTTGTACCGGACATGCCGATATTAAATCCAGGGATGATATGCATGACCACCTGGACGAGATGAAAAAGTTCCAGAAAAAAGTAAAGGAACTGATGGAGGATGGGAAAAACCTGGCAGAAATACAGGCAGCTTTCAACCTGGACGAAGACCGGCTGGTAGAAACGGTTTACAATGAAATTAAAGCAAAAAAGTAGTGCTGCTTATTCAGATGAAAATTTGTAAATAGTTTTTTCGTTGTAAGTTTCACCGGGCCTGAGCAATGTGGACGGGAATTCCGGGCGGTTGACCGAATCGGGGTAATGCTGGGTTTCCAGTGCCACGCCTGCATAACTTCCGAATTTTTTCTCCCCGTCGATGGTTAACTCCGGTATCCAGTAACCTGTGTACAGCTGTAACCCGGGCTGGGTGGTAAACACATCCACTTTCCTTCCGCTCTCTTTTTCGCGCAGGGTTCCTGTATATTTGAGTTCCCCCTTTTCATTGTCGAGCACAAAGTTATCGTCGTAGCCGGTAGGCAGCTGGTCTAAATCGCGGGCAAATGTTTTAAAGTTCCTGAAATCGAACGGAGTGCCTTCAACAGGAAGGATTTTTCCGGTTGGGATTTGTTCCACCATTTCCGTCATTTTGGTTGCGGTTAGCTTCAATTCGTGGTTCAGAATGTTTTCACGGCCACCTGTGAGGTTAAAATAGGTATGGTTGGTGAGGTTCACCACCGTAGGCCGGTCGGTTTTTGCAATATATTCAAGCCCCAGTTCGTTTTGGGCATTTAATGAATAAATACATTTCACGGTTAGATTTCCGGGATAGTTTTCTTCCAGGTGCGGGCTCAGGTAGGAGAGTTCAACACCAGCCTCTCCGTTGTTATGAAATGTTTTTGCATCCCACAGGCGGCGATCGAACCCGGTTTTCCCGCCATGCAAGTGGTTGGGTCCGTTATTGATGGCCATTTCATAGGTTTTGCCGTCAATTTCGAGGTGCCCTTTGGCAATGCGGTTCCCAAACCGCCCGATAATTGCCCCGAAGTAAGGATAACTGCCAAGGTACTCATCGCTGAGATAATCCTCCAGTTTATTAAATCCACAAACCACATTTTCTGTTTTCCCGTTTTTATCCGGCATTTTTATACTTGTAATAATGGCGCCGTAGTTGGTAATTTTTACTTCTGTGCCGTTATCACCGGTGAGTGTAAAAAGTTGTACTTCCCTTCCATCGGGGAGCTTTCCGAAAGTTGATGTATGTATATTCATTTTGCTGTTTTTTTGTGGACCATTCCCTGAATGATTACCAATGCTATACAAAAATGCAAAATTTGGCTTTGCGAACTGGTAGGTACTGGTAGTGTTATAAAACATATTTATTGTTTTGGGTTTCTTCTATATTTGTTCATCACCTAAAAGCGGAACTTTTGAGAAAGGTAATAAAAATCAATGCAAAATCGTCGCTTCCCAAGTACCGGCAAATCATTGACTCGGTTTACTATGCCATCGAAAATGGCAGGTTGAAGAAGGGGGATAAAATTCCATCGATCAACCAGGTTTGTACAGATTTTAATTTAAGTCGCGACACGGTGATGTTTGCATTTGGCGAATTAAAATCGAGGGGAGTACTCATGAGCCAGCCAGGAAAGGGCTATTATGTTGCTGCAACCGAGATTCGCCGTAACGAAAAAGTTTTTGTGCTGTTCGACGAACTGAACGCTTTTAAGGAAGATTTGTACAATTCATTGGTGGGCACCATGAAAGGAAAAGCCAGCATGGAGTTGTATTTTCACCATTTCAACTATAAAGTTTTCAAAAACCTTATCCAGGACAGCATCGGTAAATTTACGTCCTACATTATAATGCCCGGCACTTTCGATAATACGAACCACCTGGTTTCCCGGCTTCCCCGCGAAAGGGTGTTTATTCTCGACAGGCTGAAACCTGAGTTGAAAAGCTATCCGGTGGTTTATCAGGATTTTGAGCAGGATTTGTACGATGCGTTGAGTGAAGGTGCAGCGCTTCTGAAAAAATACCGGAAACTGGTTTTCGTTCATCCCGGTGGAAAAGAACCGGACGAACGTGTTAAGGGTTTTGAGCGGTTCTGCAGGGAAAAGGATTTTAATTACCAGGTGATTAAATCACTCGATGGTTCCCGTCCCGGGCTTTATGAGGCATGGTTTCTTATTTCCGACCGCGATTTGGTACAACTCGTAAAAACGGCAAAAAATTATAAATACAAGCTGGGAAAAAAGTTCGGCATTGTTTCATTCAACGATACGATGTTGAAAGAAGTGGTGGCGGGTGGCATTACGACCATTTCCACTGATTTCACAGAAATGGGCAAAACCCTGGCTACCATGCTTCTGAGCCATAAGAGGGAGCAGGTTCGAAACCCGTCGAAGCTAATTGTCCGAAAAAGTCTTTAATATGAAATTGCTGTTGTGCAACATTTTTTTTATGAAAAGGCCGTTCTGTTTAAAGCATATATTTGTACCTACTGGTACCTACCAGTTGAATGTAAGTATTTATTCTCTTTTGTATGGCATTACCGGAAAACGAATGAATTGTAAAATATAATAATTATGACAAAAATTAATCGCTTCATTGAAAAAATTAACGATGGAGATAATCCGTTGTTTCAGGAACTGTACGGAACAGATGCAACTGTTTTAAAAGAACAGGCTGACAGATATGCAACATTGATGCGTGATTTTGAAAAGACTTTCGGATCAGATGATGTTCAGCTTTTCAGTTCACCGGGACGAACAGAAATTGGCGGTAACCATACCGATCATAATCACGGAAGGGTGTTGGCCGGGGCAGTTAACCTCGACAATATTGCTGTTGCTGCTGCAAACGGCAGCGATGTGATCCGGGTAAAATCAGCAGGATATCCTGAGTTTCAGGTTCGCCTCTCCGAGTTGGAAATCGATGAATCTGATTTCTATACATCCGGTTCGCTGGTAAAAGGTATTTGCGCCCGCATGAAAGAAAACGGCTACAAAACAGGTGGGTTTGATGCCTGTGTCGATGGCCGTGTTCCCAAAGGTTCGGGGCTCAGTTCATCTGCCTCTTTTGAAGTACTTATCGGTACAATTATAAATGAACTTTTTAACGATGGAAAAATGACGGGTGTTGAAAACGCCATCATCGGGCAATGGGCCGAAAATAATTATTTTGGCAAGCCCTGCGGCTTAATGGACCAAACAGCCTGTTCGGTAGGAGGGTTAATAACAATCGACTTTAAAGACCCGGCCAATCCAATTGTAAAAGAAGTTGATTTTGACTTTGTATCCACCGGCTTTTCGCTTGTTATTACAGATGTTGGCGGCGGGCACGACGATTCAGCTTCGCAGGCAGAATATGCATCGTTACCCACTGAAATGATGTCGGTTGCTGCAGAATTGGGAGCCACTGTTTTAAGGGAAGTTTCCCTGGAGCAAATGGTGGAAAAAATACCTGAGATTCGTAAAAAAACCGGTGACAGGGCTATCTTGCGGGCATATCATTTCCAGGGCGATAACCAACGGGTGGTTGACCAGGTTGCCGCGCTTGAAAATAACGATTTCCGGGCCTTTCTTAAAATGGTTGTTGAATCAGGATACAGCTCTTACATGTATAACCAAAATATTTATGATGTAGTACATAAACATGAGCAGGTTGTTTCACTGGCTCTGGCGCTTAGCGAAATGGTTCTGAAAGGCAGTGGTGCATGGCGTGTGCACGGTGGTGGATTTGGAGGAACCATCCAGGCTTTTGTTCCACAGGAGAAACTCGCCGAATATGTAAAAACACTGGAGCACGTTTATGGTGAAGGAACTTGTCATAAGTTGTTTATCCGTAACAAAGGATCTGTAAAACTGGAATTATAAAAACAATAATCTTAAAAATCAAGACATGAGTAAAAACAAGTATTTATTTCCATTGATTGTGATGGCTGCGCTGTTTTTTATGATCGGCTTTATGACGACCATGAACAATTCAATGATCGACTTTCTGAAAGATGCTTTCCGGTTAGACAGTCATCCGAACGGAAAGGTTCTGAAACAGTTGCCGAACTCTTTCTTTTTCGGTGCTTACGCTTTGTCTATTCCCGCAGGACTTCTGATTCACCGTATTGGCTACAAAAAAGGTGTTATTGCCGGGGTAGCCTTGTTGGCATTAGGAGTTATTCTCTGTATTCCGCTGGTGGCAATTGGATATATTCCTTTTCTTGCTGGTGTAGCAGTTTTTGCTATCGGCATTGTTATTTTACAGGTTGTTGCCAACCCGTATGTAAACGCGCTGGGACCGGCCAAAACCGCGGCCAGCCGTTTAACACTTACCAATGCGCTGAACTCGGTGGCCACCGTAATCGCCCCCATTTTTGTATCGATGCTGATTATTACCGATACGTCTGAAGTGGATTCCATTAGTCCCACACAGGTGCAGGGGCCATTTATTATTCTGGCAGTTATAGCTGTTGTTATTCTGATTATTCTTTTCTTTTTGAGCCTGCCGGAAATTGAGGAGGATGAAGAAGATGTGGCTACGAAACCCAAAACTTACAAGTCGAGTGCGTTTAAATACCCGCATGTTTGGCTGGGGTCGCTTGGAATTTTCTTTTATATGGGAATTGAAATCGGTATTCCCAGTTTCTTTGCCGATTATACGCAGGAACTGGGGCTTGATTTGTCTGCAAACCAACGCACCGACTGGTTGAAATATTACTGGGGTGGCCTGATGGTTGGCCGTCTGGCAGGTATCTTTATCCTTCGTAAATTCACTGCTCGTCAAATTCTTACACTGTGTGCCATTGGCGGAGCTGTTCTGGTTGCCGGTTCACTCACACTTGGAGCAAATGCCGGGCAAATTGCATTGGTATTGTTCCTGGGTACAGGATTATTCCATTCCATTATGTGGCCCACCATTTTTAACCTGGCGCTTGAGGACCTCGGCCCGCATGCCAAGGTGGCCTCTGGTGTGATCTCTACATCGGTTATTGGTGCAGCTATCTTGATGCCCATTATGGGAGCTATTCAGGATGGTGCAGGAATAGTTGTTGCAATCAGTTGTTTGTTTTTATACTATGCTTACCTGATTTTCTTTGCAACCAAAGGTTCAAAACTGCGGACTATATAACACGCTATCTTATTTTTAAAAAAAGAAGGCTGCCTGTTGGATTACAGGCAGCCTTCTTTGCATTACATTTATACGACCTTTTTCCCGGGTACAAAAATCCAGGCGATAATGTAAATCAGTAACCCAGGAAATCCGGCCGAAAGTATTGATATTAATACATAAACCAACCTCACAATCGATTTGTCGGCGTTAATATATTCAGCAAAACCTGCAAGTACCCCGCCTATTATGCGGTCGGGCGAGCGGTAAAGTTTTTTGGTCATTTCTTCATTATCCATTTTTTCATTCCTCCTCTTCGTTGTCCAGGAATTCTTCGTTTTCAAACTCTTTTTCCAGGAATTCTTCGGCTTCGCTTACCAGTTGAGAAATTAAATCATCGTCTCCTGGTTCTCCGTCAATCCAGTGTACTTCCTGGTTGCTTTCAAAGTCGTCAATATCGGCTTCAACAATAAACCGGGGAGTTTCGGTGTGCACCACAAATATGGTTTCGGGTGTTTCCAGGGAATTGTCGGCTAATAAAAATCTGGGTAGCATATCAATTTCATTTTAGTTATTGAAGGCTAAGTTATGAAAATTATTGTTTTGTTGAGCTGCTAAAATCTTTTTCATAATTAAAATCAATTGCTATTTTAGCGAAAATTAAAATTGAAACAACCTGAAATGAATAAACTGAACGATTTTCTCTCTGTTATCGACGGGTACATTGGCGGTTCGCCCTGGTTTGTTTACTTATTGCTTGGTACCGGCCTTTTTTTTACCATTTATCTGAAATTTCCACAGTTCAGGTATTTGAGGCACTCGTTACATATTGTACGGGGGAAATTCGACAGAAAAGGGGATGAAGGGGACACTTCTCATTTTCAGGCATTAACAACGGCACTTTCCGGAACGGTTGGTACAGGCAACATTGCCGGTGTGGCACTGGCCATTCACCTGGGGGGCCCCGCCGCGCTGTTTTGGATGTTGGTGACCGCCGCAGTGGGCATGACCACTAAGTTTGTGGAAGTAACACTATCGCATAAATACCGCGAAAAAGCCGAAGATGGGTCCATTGCCGGGGGACCGATGTACTACATGAAAAACCGGCTGAACCTGAAATGGCTGGCGGTTATTTTTGCCGTGGCTACCATTTTGTCTTCATTTGGAACGGGTAACCTGCCACAAATCAACAGCATTTCCAATTCGCTGTTTGAAACTTTTGGAATAAACCATGTGGTAACAGGGGCCGTTTTGTCGGTTTTGCTGGCACTGGTTATAATTGGCGGGATTAAACGAATTGCCAAGGTTACTTCGCGGTTGGTGCCAATTATGGCATTTGTTTATTTAATAGGCGCCCTTGCCGTTATCTTTTACAATTATGAAAACATTATTCCTTCTCTGATTGCCATTGTTGGCGATGTTTTTACAGGTTCGGCGGCAGCAGGAGGTTTTTTGGGCGGTTCCATTGCCTTTGCCTTTAACCGGGGAGTGAACCGCGGATTGTTTTCAAACGAAGCCGGCCAGGGATCGGCGCCCATTGCACACGCCGCAGCCCGTGCTCACGAGCCTGTTTCTGAAGGGCTGGTTGCCTTGCTTGAGCCGTTTATCGATACCATTATTATTTGTACCCTCACCGGCTTAGTACTTCTCTCTTCGGGAGTGTGGACCGAAAAAATTGAAAATCAGTTCCAGGAAGTTGATTTGATTGCGCTGGACGGTACTTATTCCGATTCGCGCAGTGAGGATAAAGAAGAATTGTTTCATTTTCTGACAGGAGACAAAAAAATACCTCTTTTCTCCGGGAGCCTGGAAGTAGTGGATGGGGTAATCATTGACCAGCCTACGCTTATGCATTCCCGTTCAATTGCCGAGGATGTGACAGTGAGGTCGGACGGTGAACCTTATTCGGGTACCATTCAATTTATCAATGGAAAACTTGTTAATCAGCAGGGGCTTGTGCTGTACGGAAAATCGCTGATGCACAGTGCACCGCTTACCACCATTGCGTTTACCCGGAGTTGGTTCGGACAATACGGAAAATACATTGTTTCAATCGGACTGCTCCTTTTTGCCTTCTCAACGGCCATTAGCTGGTCGTATTATGGCGACAGGGCTGTTACCTTTCTGTTTGGAACCAGGGGGGTGAACTATTACCGGATTGTTTACGTAATTGGTTTTTTTATGGCATCGTTTACCGATACCACAATTGTATGGACCCTTTCGGGAATTACCATCGCACTGATGACCATTCCCAACCTGGTGGGTATCCTTTCGTTGTCGAAGGAGATGAAAGCAGAAGTGAAAGCATTTTGGGATGAAAACGCCTCGCATTTCCCGGGCAATAAAAACCGGAAATCCTGAGGTTTTAGGTGCAGGTGAAAGGATTGCAGGCCAGATTCCGGGGGTGCTATTCCGTTTTTTTACCCGGAATAAGATATATTTTAGTTATTTTTTAATGCGTTTTAATTCAATTAGATTATGAAAGCAGCTGTTCTTGAAAAGTATAATGAGTTTAAATGGAAAGAAGTTCCCACACCGGAAGTGAAACCCGGCGAAGTGTTGGTGCGCATTCAGTTTGCCAGTATTTGCGGTACCGACATGCACATTTTTCCCGGCGATTTTCATCCGCGCACGCCGGTTCCTTTTATTCCCGGCCACGAAATGGGCGGGGTAGTGGCCCGGGTGGGCGAAGAAGTTAGCGGGTTTGAACCGGGTGATAAAGTGGCGGTTGATCCCATCATCTGGTGCGGCGAGTGCCCGGCATGTAAACGAAAACATTACCCGGCCTGTACCAGCCTGAAACTGCTGGGTGTGGACATGAACGGTGGTTTTGCCGAGTACATTGCCGTGGCCCCGCACATGCTGTTTAAAGCTGCTCCGGATTTACCCGATGAACATGTGGCACTGGTCGAAATTTACGGAATTGGTTTTCATGCCAATAACCGCGCCGAAACAAAACAGGGCGATACCATTGCCATTTGGGGTGCCGGCAGGGTAGGTCAGGTGATATTGCAGGCAGCACGCACCAAAACCAACGGCACCATTTTTATGGTCGATCCGCTGGAAAACCGGCTGGAAATTGCTGCTAACAATTTTGAAAACGTTATCCCCATCAATCCCAAAAAGGAAAATCCGGTGGAAGCCATTCAAAAACATACCGACGGAAAAGGGGTTGACATTGCCTTCGAAGCAGTCGGTCATGCCGAGGAAATTGAAGGTGTTTTTACCCCGGTCCGCAGTTGCATTCAGGCCCTGCGTGGCGGCGGAAAAGTTTGTGTGTTAGGATTGGGTGACGACCCATCCCCGGTGGTATTTAAAGAATTGATTTGGAAGGAAGGCCAGATAATTACCTCTCGTGTGAGCGATGGTGAATTTACCGAGGTGATTGATCACTTGAACGCAGGTAACCTGAAACCCGATGCGTTGATTTCAAAAGTAATGCCGGGGTCTGATATTCAAAAAGCCTTTGAACTGGTTCAAAAAGAAAAGGAAAAATATTTGAAAGTATTACTGGATTTTAGGTGAGATAAAAAATAATTTTGCACCAATATACCTCAACCATATTATTTTACTTCCGGGTTCAAAAAAACATTGATCAGGCATTGAACTGATAAAGGAAAATGTTATATATTTGAACCGAAATTTGGTTTCAGTACATTATTTTTTGTATTGAATGAAAAGGGAATCCGGTGAAAATCCGGAGCTGTACCCGCAGCTGTAAATCCCAACTGCAAGTTGCAGTTTGAGTTGTTGAAATTCTTTTTGCCACTGTCCCAACGTTGGTCGGGATGGGAAGGCCTCAGCAACCGGGATGAGCCAGAAGACCTGCCAGAAAATTTATTTTTTATTCAAAAGCTTCGGGGATAAAGCTTGTGAAAAATCAACACGTATCTTTCACAAAAATTGCCGAATGCTCATTTTTATTTTTGAGAATGAGAAGGTTTATTTTAATGGTTTGTATTTTACTTTTGTCCGTAATGGGACTAAGGGCACAGTATCACAATTTGCTGGATACCGTTGTCCTCAATGAGATCAACCATTACGGGGAATTGAAAAAATACCAGTCAGGTGCAAAAATCGAACAAATAGCACCGGAACAGTTGAGGCTGGCCCAGGAAGGCGGAATCGAAAATGTGGTGATGCGTTTTACCCCCATCTATGTAAAATCGAATGCCGGCGGCCTTTCAACCATTCGTTTCAGGGGTACTTCGCCCGATCATACCGCTATAAATTTCGGTGGGCTTAATATCAATTCACTTACCCTTGGTCATTCCAATCTGTCAGGTATTCCTTCTTTTTTATTTGATAACATCAGTCTCCAGTTTGGTGGGTCATCGGCAGTGAATGGTTCCGGCGCAATTGGGGGGGCACTTTTCCTGGAACTTGGCAATAGCTGGACAAAGGGATTGAAGGCGACCACGAAATTCACCACCGGATCCTTCGGGGAATATTTTTCGGGGATAAAGGTTTTTGCAGGAAACGGGAACTGGGAGTCGGTTACCCGGCTTTACGGATACCAGTTAAAAAACGATTTCCCGTTTAATAACCGTTTTACCGGCGATGTGGAAAACGGAGGTACAGTGCAGGATATTCAAAAGGGCGCTTCTGTAAAAAACCGGGGATTTTTGCAGGAACTGAATTACAGGTTCGGAGAAAAGGAATTTTTTAAATCATCGGTTTGGGTGGCAGATAATTGGTATCAGATACAACCCAATATGCAATCGAATTACCGGTACAACGGCACCGATGAAATTGAAAACAACAACGTCAGAATATGGTCGGAATACAACAATAACAAACATGAAGTACGATTCAGGGGCGGGGCAGGTTTTGTAAACGACCAGCAGGTTTTCGACGGAAACAAAAATCAAATAATCGGTACCCGCAGGTTGGTAACAGAGCTGGAAGCCAGGTATGATTTCTCCCCCGAACTGGGAATTAAGGGCGGTGCAAAATACAAGTATATTAAACCGGAAGTTTATGCTTTTGCTGATTCAGTCATATCAAAAGAGGAACACCTTGATGTTTTTTTGTCTTCTTTTTTTCAGGTGAACAAACAGCTGAAGCTAACACTTAACCTCCGGCAAATGGCTGTTTCAAATTTTAAAGCCCCGTTTACCCCTTCCATGGGAGGAGAATATGTGATCCGGACAGGAAGCTATTCTTTTTTGAAGCTTACAGGCGCCGTTTCCCGAAGTTTCCGAATACCAACCTTTAACGACCGTTACTGGGGAAACCAGGGAAATCCGGACCTGAAACCTGAATCGGGGAAAAATTTTGAATTTGGGGCCAAACTCAGCAACGACAATGGCAAATACAGTTCAACCCTGGGGGTCAATCTGTTTTATATGAATATCGAGAATTGGATTCAATGGCGCAATTTTGGAGATTGGATGGCCCAAAATGTGTTGGAAGTGGTAAGTAAAGGCGTTGAATTTCAGTCAAATATTACTTTCCCGGTTGGAAATTTCGAAGGCGACTTCCGCCTGAATTATACCTGGAACCCGGTGGAGCCGGTAAAAAACGAAAGTTCATCCGGCATTGTAAACCGCCAAATGATGTATGTGCCCAAACACATGGGCAATGCGTCGTTACTCGTGAAATATAAAAGGTGGCGCTTTTTTACCGACGGCCAATATACCGGGAGTCGTTATACCGATGCTTTTGGCTATGAAATGGAGCCTTATTTTCTGGTAAACAGTGGTATTGAATATTTATTCAGCATTGAACAACACCGGTTCAAACTGGCCTTGTCTTCCAGTAATTTGCTGAATGCCGATTACCAGAACGAAAGGTATTATGCCATGCCCGGAAGGTCGTTCAGGGTTAGCCTGGATTATGATATACAAATAATTAAATAATTTAAAATCACATGTTATGAAAAAGTTTTTCAGTTATTTTTCAGTTTTGTTTTTAATGGTTGCGTTGCTGAACAGTTGCACAAAAGATGAAATAGAAGAAACGTTTCCCAGCGACTTGGTTAAAGGTAGTTATATTGTTAATTACGGGAGTTATGGACAAGGCGGCGCAAGTATTTCAAAATACAATTATGAAACCGGTGAAATGACTAATTTTTATTACCAGGCACAAAACGACGGAAGAGAAATTTTGTCAAACATCCAGCATGCATGCCATTACAACGATAGTGTTTTCCTTCTCGGAAATGAAGCAGACCAGCTGATTACAGTCAACCCATTGTTTGAACAGTCGCTAAACGGCGTTACCAGCGATATTGCCAAGCCGAGGTATTGTGCGGGCAACGGCAATTACCTCTATATTTCGTGCTGGGGCGAAAATCCCGACTGGAATAAAATGGAGGATACATATATTGCAAAATACAATATTTTAACCAGGACGGTTGAAAAGAAAATCAACCTCCCGGGTGCGCCCGAAGGGCTTGCATTTGCCAACGGGAATTTATATGCGGCTCTGAATTTTAAGGACAGTGTTGCAGTGATCGATTTAGCGGAAGAATCCGTTTCCTATATTGAAACCCCGGCAGTTACGTCTTATTTTGTAAAGGATGCCAGCGATAATCTTTACGTTACACTTCTCAGTACCTATACCGACCCTTCTTCCGAAACAGGATTAGGGTACATTAACACAACCGGTAACCAGTTGGAGGAAACTTACAGCTTAAATAATGTAAGTACCGATTACGGTTCAATCCTGCAAATCAGTAGCGATCTGTCAAAAATATACGTGATAACTTCGGATTACGATTCCAACGGGAAACTGACCGGTGCTGTTGCTGAATTTGATGTTGCGGGTAAAACGTTCGCCTCCGAAAACCTGGTAGAAGATATTTCCGGTATCTCAGGATTAGCTGTAAATCCTCACGACAATAATATCTATGTTTTTTCTGCCGAAAGCACCACAGATATTGGGTTGATGAAAATCTTTTCGAATTCAGGAGACTTTGAGGATGAACTGGAAGTGGGAGCATCGCCCATTGGGGCATTTTTTCTGGAATAATAACTACAAACAGGTTTCAACTTCTTTTTTCTGAGCAAGGCTGTTTTGGTTCGCACAGCGTTCATAAGCAACCGGGAATACCAAAATTTATAATTGTATAACATTCAAATATTTTTTGGTAGTCTAAAATATATCTATATTTTCGTGTTCGTACACGGAAACGGTTTCCGGGGCATCGAAAAATAATTAATACGCTGTAAAATGAAGTTAGGAAAATTCAGTTTCGGAGTTGGCGATCGCTTTAATCATGAAGGATCGGCCCAGCTAAAGGCCATTATAAAAGCCAACCGCCAGGGGGTGGAAGTATCCCCGGTGTGGAATAAATCGAACCGCGAACATGATATTGTTCATTCCGATCCGGAAGGTACCCGTGCCGAGGCCGACGCTGCCGTAAAAGCACTTGGCTGGGATAAACCCTATTTTGTGGATGCCGACCATATCAACCTTTCCAATGTGGACCGGTTTATTGCACATTCCGATTTTTTCACCCTCGACGTGGCCAAATATATTGGCGATGAATCTTCCCCTGATGCCATAGCGGCATTTAAAAAGTCATGCGCAACCCTGGGACCGGAGGTAAATATTCCGGGAATCCCGGAGCCGGTTCGCATTTCAGAGAATCTGCTTGAAGAAGTAGCGGGGAAATACCTTGCTGCCGTGAAAGAAGCAGGTAAAATTTACCGTCATATCGAATCGGAAAAAGGAAAGGGGAATTTTGTTACCGAGGTTTCAATGGACGAAGTCGATTCGCCGCAAACCCCGGTGGACATGTTTTTTATACTGAAAATGATTGCCGATGAGAAAATCCCTGCCCAAACCATTGCACCTAAATTTTCAGGGAGATTTAACAAAGGGGTCGATTACGTGGGCGATTCTGAACAGTTTGCCAAAGAATTTGAACAGGATGTTCTGGTGATTGACTATGCGGTGAAAACATTCGGCCTTCCCGAAGATTTAAAACTGAGTGTCCATTCCGGTTCCGATAAATTCACTATTTATCCTTTGATGGCCGCGATTATTCAAAAATACAATAAAGGCCTGCACGTAAAAACAGCCGGTACAACCTGGCTCGAAGAGGTAATTGGACTGGCCATTTCGGGTGGCGAAGGGCTGGAGGTTGCAAAAGAAATTTACAGCCAGGCACTGGCACGGAAAGATGAACTTTGCGGCCCCTATGCCGATGTAATCGATATCGATGATTCCGCGCTCCCGCAACCCGAAATAGTTGCAGAGTGGAGTGGTGAAAAATTTGCTTCAACCTTGCGCCACATCCCGGGTAACCCCGATTACAACCCCAATTTCAGGCAGCTGATACACGTGGGGTACAAAGTAGCTGCGGAAATGGGCGAAAAATACACCGGGCTTCTGAAAAAATATTCCGGCGTGGTGGGCGGCTGCGTGGAAGAAAATATTTACGATCGCCACCTGAAAAGATTATTCGACCTTTAAAAATAAAAATGATGAAAAAATTTATGGATGAAAATTTTTTGCTGCAGACGGAAACTGCACAAAAACTTTATCACCAACATGCAGCAAAAATGCCTGTTTTTGACTACCACTGTCACATTCCGCCAAAGGATATTGCCGAAGACAGGCAATTTGAAAATATGGCCGAAATCTGGCTGCATGGCGACCATTACAAATGGAGGGCCATGCGCGCCAACGGGGTGGACGAACGGTATTGTACCGGCGATGCTTCCGACTGGGAAAAGTTTCAAAAATGGGCCGAAACAGTCCCGCATACCATTAAAAATCCGTTGTACCACTGGACGCATCTGGAGTTGAAACGGTTTTTCGGGATTGATAAACTTTTAAATCCGGACACTGCCAAAGAAATATGGGACGAATGCAATGCCAAATTGCAGACCCCGGAATATTCGGTCCGGAATATCATCCGGATGGCCAACGTGCATACCATTTGTACCACGGACGATCCGCTGGACTCGCTGGAACATCACAGGCAAATTAAAGCCAGTGGGTTCGAAGTGTCCGTTTTACCCGCCTGGCGGCCCGATAAAGCCATGGCTGTGGATAACGCTCCGGCGTTCAACGGGTATGTTGACAAATTAGCTGAAATTACAGGTACCACCATCGAATCGTTCAACGATTTTATGGATGCCCTGAACAGCCGCCACCGGTTTTTTCATGAAAACGGTTGCCGCTTGTCGGATCACGGCCTGGAAACTGCCATTGCCGAGGATTACACAGAAAAGGATATCAGGGACATTTTCGAGAAAATCAGGGGAGAAAACGACTTAACGCAAGTTGAGATCTTGAAATTTAAATCGTGTATGTTGTATGAGTTTGGAATAATGGATCATGCACGCGGCTGGACGCAGCAGTTCCACCTTGGGGCATTGCGCAATAACAGCACACGGCTTTTCAAAAAACTGGGTCCTGATACCGGTCTCGATTCCATTGGCGATTTTGAAATTGCCCGGCCGCTTTCTAAATTTCTCGATAAACTCGATATGGAAAACCAACTGGCCAAAACCATTTTGTACAACCTGAATCCGCGGGATAATGAATTGATTGCCACCATGGCAGGAAATTTCCAGGATGGTTCGGTGCCCGGGAAAATGCAGTTTGGTTCCGGCTGGTGGTTCCTCGATCAAAAAGACGGCATGGAAAAACAGATGAACGCACTTGCGAATCTGGGGTTACTTAGCCGGTTTGTCGGAATGCTAACCGATTCCAGGAGCTTTTTGTCCTACCCGCGGCATGAATATTTCCGCCGGACATTGTGTAACCTGTTGGGCAACGACGTGGAGAACGGCGAAATACCCAACGATCCGGAACTGTTGGGGCAGATGGTAGAGAATATCTGTTTTTACAATGCAAAAGCGTATTTCAATTTTGAATAACGGCATTGAATTTTTCGACGGAAAAACTTTTATATTTTTCGGAGAATTGTAACTTTGCAATCGATTGCAAAGTTTCATTTTAAAAAGGGGTTATGAAGAAAAAAGTCGTTACGTTTGGAGAAATTATGTTGCGTCTCGCAACACCCGGTTACCTGAGGTTTTCACAAACCAATGAGTTAAATGCCACGTTTGGCGGTGGCGAGGCCAATGTGGCCGTTTCGCTGGCAAACTACGGAATTCCGGTCGATTTTGTTACCCGCCTTCCCGAAAACGATATTGGCCGCGCCTGCATGATGGATTTACGAAAACACGGCGTAGGCACCGGTAAAATTGTTTGGGGCGGCGAACGCCTCGGTATTTATTTTCTGGAAACCGGGGCAGTGAGCAGGGGCAGTAAAGTGGTTTACGATCGCGCCCATTCTGCAGTATCAGAAATGGAACCGGGAACCATCGACTGGGACACAGTTTTTGAGGGTGTCAACTGGTTTCACTGGACAGGTATTACCCCGGCTATTTCGCAAAATGCCGCTGATGTGTGCCTTGAAGCCATTCAAAAGGCCAACGAACGGGGCGTTACCGTTTCATGCGATTTGAACTACCGCAAAAACCTGTGGAAATATGGCAAAACAGCCGGCGAAGTGATGCCCGCCCTCGTGGCAGGTACAGATATAATCCTGGGCAATGAAGAAGATGCCGAAAAAGTGCTGGGTATCAAACCTGAAGGAGTGGATGTTACCGGCGGCCACGTGGAAGGTGCAGCCTACGAATCGGTTTCCAAACAGATTATGGAACGTTTTCCGCGTTGCAAAAAGGTTATCACCACACTGCGTGGTTCGGTAAATGCCAACCACAATACCTGGTCGGGGGTGCTTTGGGATGGAAAGAAATTGTACGAGGCTCCTTCTTACGAAATTACACACATTGTCGATCGTGTGGGGGGCGGAGATTCTTTTATGGGCGGCCTCA
This sequence comes from uncultured Mariniphaga sp., assembly GCA_964422335.1. Classification (GTDB taxonomy): domain Bacteria; phylum Bacteroidota; class Bacteroidia; order Bacteroidales; family Prolixibacteraceae; genus CAYRBS01. The sequence continues at coordinate 16,647 of CAYRBS010000030.1, forward strand.
TTTACGGGCTTCTCACTTACGAAGATGACGACCAGAAAGCACTGAACTTTGCGGTGGCCGCTTCCTGCCTGAAGCATACTGTTTACGGCGATTTTAACCAGGTTAGTGTTGACGAAGTGGAAAAACTAATGGGCGGCGATGCGTCGGGGAGAGTGGCGCGATAGAAAGAGATAGAAAGGCAAAAGGCAAAAGGCAAAA
>CAYRBS010000031.1:0-16702 GCA_964422335.1 uncultured Mariniphaga sp.
ATACTGCAAGGCATTTTGCACCGGCAGCACATACAAATTGGGTAATATTTAAATATCTTTGGCGTTTTACAGAAAATGCATAAGAACGGATGAAAAAAAGATACTTCCTGTTCCTTCTCTTTTTCCTGGCCGGGTTCGCGGGCAAAGCGCAAATTGGTGGCGAAACTACTTATCAATTTCTTGAACTGACCAATTCGGCACGGATTGCAGCGCTTGGCGGCAACCAGGTTGCACTTACCGATACCACCGACCTGAACCTGTCGTACCATAACCCGGCGCTGTTGCACAAAGCAATGGACAATTATATGCTGGTGAATTACGTCAATTATTTTGCAGGTATTAACTATGGTTATGCCTCCTACGCCAGGCACTTCAACGAAAAAGGAAACTTTTCGCTGGGCATGCAGTACATCAATTACGGCGATTTTAAGGAAGCGACTGAACTGGGGGAACTTACCGGAAATTTTTTCAACGCTGCGGAGTATGCCCTGAACATGATTTATTCCAACCATTACAACCGGCTCAGCTACGGAGCCAACCTCAAGCCGGTTTTATCGGTATTTGAAAGTTACCGCTCTTTCGGGCTGGCTGCCGATTTGGGTATCAACTTCAGCAGCAAAGACAGCCTGACCCACGTAGCACTGGTGGCACGGAACATGGGAGGCCAAATAACCACTTATTACGAAGATGGAAACCGCGAACCCATCCCTTTCGATTTGCAGGCCGGCATCAGCACTAAATTAAAATACGCACCTGTAATCCTGTCGCTTACCATGCAACACCTCAATAACTGGGATCTGTCGCATTCCGATTCGGAGGAAAGAAGCAGCCTTGAAAACATTTATGAACGCGAGGAAAGTTTTGCCAAACAAATCATGCGCCATGCGGTGCTGGGGGTCGAAATCCTTCCTTCCAGCAATTTCTCCGTCAGGGCCGGCTACAACTACCAGCGCCGGCAGGAACTCAAATTCGACGAAAGGGTGTCAACCGTCGGGTTTTCCCTCGGGTTTGGGTTGAAAATAAAACGGTTTCACCTCGATTTTGCCACCTCCCGGTTTCACCTGGCCGGTTCGTCCAACCTTTTCTCGCTGGCGGTAAACCTGAATGAAAATTTTTAACAAACACATACTGTGCAGAAAATCAACACATAAAACAATTAAAAACAACATCCGGCCCATTCCCATTAAAAGACAATTGGGTCTGATTTAAAAATCCTTTATCTTTGTCCTAAATTCGGAAGGAATGAGTGAAAAAAAAATAATAATTGCCATCGACGGACACTCCTCATGCGGAAAAAGCACATTGGCTAAATCGCTGGCCCGCGAGCTGGGCTACATTTACATCGACAGCGGCGCCATGTACCGTGCAGTAACACTGTATGCCCTGCGTAACGGATGGATTAAAAACGGAATACCCGACGAAGAAAAAATCATTTCAGGATTAAAAGACATCAAAATTACGTTTAAATGGGACGAAAAAACAGAAAAGAACACCACTTTTCTGAACGGCGAGAATATAGAAAATGAAATCAGGCAGCTTGAAGTTTCCCGAAACGTGAGCCCCATCAGCACCATTGCCGGAATACGCCGCGAACTGGTAAAACAGCAGCGCGAAAACGGCAAAAACAAAGGCATTGTAATGGATGGCCGCGATATTGGAACCGTGGTTTTCCCCGATGCAGAATTAAAAATTTTTATGACCGCCTCGCCCGAAATAAGAGCCCAACGCAGGTACCTGGAACTGAAAGAAAAAGGCGACAATGTAGCTTTTGAAGAAGTTTTGAAAAATGTAGAAGAACGCGACACCATCGACTCCGGTCGGGAGGTGAGCCCGTTAAAAAAAGCCGACGATGCCATTGTTTTAGACAACAGCCACTTAAACCGCGAAGAACAATTACAGTGGAGTTTGAATAAAGCAAAAGAAAAAATTAAAAAAAATGAGAGTTGAAATTGACAGACGCTCCGGCTTTTGTTTCGGAGTGATAAAAACCATCCGATCAGCCGAAAGCGAACTGGAAGACAGCGACAAATTATATTGTTTGGGAGATATTGTTCACAACGGAATGGAAATGGAACGCCTTGAAAAGATGGGGCTTCAATCTGTTTCGAGGGAGGAATACTACGGGCTAAAAGATTGCAAGGTGCTTATCCGGGCGCATGGCGAACCGCCCGAAACGTACGAATATGCCGAAGAAAATAACATTGAGCTCATAGATGCCACCTGCCCGGTAGTTTTAACCCTCCAGGAAAAAGTGAAAAGTTCTTACCAAAAAAGCAAGGCGCAAAACGGGCAAATTGTTATTTACGGAAAAAAAGGCCATGCCGAGGTAATTGGCCTCGACGGGCAGGTAAATAAAACATCGATTGTTCTGGAAAGCATCGACGATATTGAACATATCGACTTTTCGCGGCCCGTTTCCCTTTATTCCCAAACCACCAAAAGGGTGGAAGATTTTTACCGGATTGCCGACGAAGTGAAAGCCAGGATGAATCCGGACGTCCCGCTGGAAATAAAAGATTCCATTTGCAGGCAGGTTTCCAACCGGGTGCCGCACCTCAAAAAGTTTGTGCACAATTTTGATGTCATACTGTTCGTGGCGGGGCATAAAAGCTCCAACGGACGCTATTTGTACACAATCTGTAAAGAAGAAAATCCCCGTACCCATCACATATCGCGCACCTCTGAAATCGATCCGGACTGGCTGAAAGGGGCTGAATCAGTAGGAATCACTGGCGCAACATCTACCCCCAACTGGCTGATGGAAGAAGTGGCAGACTGGATTACCGGCCGGTTTAATTAAAAAACAGACTGCGGGTTTTATCTTTTTTATTTTTCGTTTCTTTGAAGAAAGCTTGAAAAATGAAACCCATGCCCAATCGTTTTGCCCAGGTTATTCTGCCCCTTCCGCTGCACGATGCTTACACGTACCGTGTTCCCGGGCAATGGCAGGAAAAAATAAAACCTGGTCAGCGGGTAGTGGTGCAATTTGGGGCAAAAAAATTTTATGCCGCCCTCGTGTTTTCCCTTTCGCAAACCCCGCCTCCAAACATGGAAACAAAAGAAATACTGCAGCTGCTGGATGAAGAACCGGTTGTTTTGCCTCCGAATTTTGAATTGTGGGAATGGATGGCCGGTTATTACTGCTGCACACTGGGCGATGTTTTCAGGGCGGCACTTCCGCCGGGGCTAAAACTGGAAAGCAAATCAAAAATCATTCTTACAGACGACGGGGAAGATCAAAAAATTTCAGAAAAAGAATTCCGGATTATCGAAGAAATCAAACAGGATATTTCTTCACTCGATATACTGCAGAAAAAGCTGGGGAACCATTTCTCCTATCCGGCCCTGAAATCACTGCTTGACAGAAACATCATCCAGGTGGAAGAAAAAATCAGCCCGAAATACAAACCCAAAAATGAAACGTATATAAAATTTCATCCGCAGGTAACAACAGAAGAAGAACTTCAGGAAAAAATCGAAATGCTCCGGAGGGCAAAAAAACAACAGGCGCTACTTTTTCATTTCATAGAAAAAACCAATGCTTTTCAACCTTCCCAAAAGTCTTCCATCCCCAAAAAAGAGCTGTTAAAAGGAACCGGGTTCAGCAACACCCTGTTAAATGAACTTGCTGCAAAAAATATTCTGAAACCTTTCTACCAGCAAGTATCGCGCATTGAAACACATGAAGCAAAACAAACCGGGTTGAACCTGCTAAACCAACACCAGCAGCAGGCGCTGACTGAAATAAAAACCTGTTTTGAAAAAAACCAGGTAACGCTCATTCATGGAATTACAGCCAGCGGCAAAACCGAAATATACATCCACCTGATTGACGAAGTGTTAAAAACCGGTCACCAGGCACTTTACCTGCTTCCTGAAATTGCCCTCACCACCCAAATAATTGAAAGGCTGAAAAATGTTTTCGGGCCGAAGGTGGGAATATACCATTCCCGGCTCAACAGTCAGGAACGGGTGGAAATCTGGGAAAAAGTACTGCAATTTCAAACCCATCCGCAGGAAGGTTACCAGGTAATTCTTGGAGCCCGGTCGGCCCTGTTTATGCCTTTCTCAAAACTGGGGTTGGTAATCGTGGACGAGGAGCATGAAAATTCCTTCAAACAGTTCGACCCGGCGCCCCGCTACCATGCCCGCGACATGGCAGTGGTACTGGGCAAACAAAACAACGCAAACGTGCTGCTCGGGTCAGCCACGCCATCGTACGAAAGTTTTTACAACGCCCTCTCCGGGAAATACGGACTGGTAAACCTGGAAAAAAGGCACTCCAAAATGGAACTTCCCGAAATAATTGTGGCCGATTTGAAACGCGCCTGGAAGAAAAAACAAATGCACTCGGTACTTACTCCCGAACTTTTCGGGTTGATGGAAACAGCGCTTCAAAACAAAGAACAAATTATTCTGTTTCAAAATCGACGGGGTTATTCTCCTTTTATCCAGTGTTTTACATGCGGATGGATTCCAAAATGCCAAAACTGCGACGTAAGCCTTACCTACCACAAATATAAAAAGCGGCTGAATTGCCATTACTGTGGCTATTCTGTTGCCATGCCCACCGAATGCCCCGAGTGTGGTTCGCCCGAGATTAAAACCCGTGGCTTCGGTACCGAAAAAATTGAAGATGAGCTGCGGCCCATTTTTCCCGGTGCGCGTATTCAGCGAATGGACTTAGACACTACCCGTTCAAAAAATGCCTTCGGAAAAATAATCAGTAACCTCGAAACACGAAAAACCGATATCCTGATTGGCACCCAGATGGTGACCAAAGGACTCGATTTCGAACATGTGAGCGTGGTGGGAATATTAAACGTTGACAACCTCATTAATTTCCCTGATTTCAGGGCACACGAGCGGGCCTACCAGCTTGTTTCGCAAGTGAGTGGCCGGGCCGGCAGAAAACACAACCGCGGGAAGGTGGTGGTGCAGACCTCACAACCCGAACATCCGTTGATTGAACTCATCAGGCAACAAGATTACACAACCGCGTTCAGAAAGCAAATGGAGGAGCGGAAGCTGTTCAAATACCCGCCCTACTTCCGGCTGATTAAACTCGTGGTGAAGCACAAAAAACCCGAGAATGTAAACCGGGTAGCCGGTCAGCTGGCCACGCTGCTCAAAGCAAACGGACATTTTACCGTACTGGGGCCCGAATTTCCGCTGGTCAGCCGTATCCAGCTTTGGTACCACAAGGAAATCTGGCTGAAAATTAGCCGGAAACTGTCACCCGGAGATGTAAAAACATTTATCAGCCAGTGTATCGCAACAGTTCGCCACCGCAAAGAAAACAGCAGTTCTGTGGTAAACATCGATGTGGATCCGGCCTGATTGCCATTTTTTCCAAATCCCTTTTTTTCTTAGCTTTGCCTTTTCAAAAAACGGGGTGAACGGAAAAGAAATAAATCAGATATTTGAGCAATTTAGCCGGAAACGGGCGCTCGTTATTGGCGATGCAATGGTTGACACTTACCTGTGGGGAAACATCGAGCGGATATCTCCCGAGGCACCCGTTCCTGTTGTTTCCGTTACAAACCGCGAAAGCCGGCTGGGTGGATCTGCCAATGTAGCATTAAACCTGCAGGCACTGGGCGCCCGGCCCGTGTTGTTTTCGGTAGTTGGAAACGACAATAAAGGAAGCGAATTCCGGGCAATGCTGAAAAAAAACAACCTGTCCGATCGCCATATTTTTACCGACACCGACCGCGTAACCACGGTTAAAAACCGCATCATCGGGAAGGGACAACACATTGCCCGGGTAGATGAAGAAACAACCGGCTACATTACGCCCGAACTTGAAAATTCACTGTTTTCAGGAATTAAACAGGAAATTGAGGAAAACAAGGTGGATGTAATTATTTTTGTTGATTACGATAAAGGGGTTATTACACCTTCTCTTTTCAGGAAAGTGAATGAACTGGCCAAACAACATGAGATTCCTGTGGCAGTCGATCCAAAAAAGCGTAACTTCAGCCATTACAAAGACGTGGGACTTTTTAAGCCCAATTTCAGGGAATTTGCCGATGGCGCCGGCCTCTCCTTAAAAAAGGGAGATATGAAAACCCTGGTTTCGTCGGCTCATAAAATTAAGGAGAAGCAAAATATCGGTTTGATATTTATTACACTCTCCGAGCTGGGGGTTTTTATCAGCAACGGAACAGAAAAAGAATACTTCCCGGCGGTAATCCGTTACATAGCAGACGTTTCGGGCGCCGGCGACACAGTCATCAGTGTTGCGAGCCTGGCCATGGCCGCCGGAATTTCACCAAAAAAAATGGCATTGATGTCGAATATAGCTGGAGGACTGGTTTGCGAAAAACCGGGGGTAATCCCGGTTGACAAAAACCAGCTTATTGAAGTAATGAAGTCGCAAAATTTTTAAGACACATTACCCACTTAATTCCAGCCTTTTAGCTACTGCCTTGCTAACGTTGTTAAAAAAACCATTCAGGAAGGTAACGCTAAATTATTAAATTTGGAACCGTTCATTTTAAAACGATAGAGCTGATGGGAAAAATTATATCACTGGCAAATCAGAAAGGTGGAGTTGGAAAAACCACTACAACCATTAACCTGGCTGCAAGCCTTGCTGTTTTGGAGCAAAAAGTATTAATTATTGATGCCGATCCGCAGGCAAATGCCACATCGGGGTTTGGATTCGATGTTAAAAACGTACAATCGAGTATTTACGAATGTATTGTTGACGAAATCGATCCCGAAAAGGTTATCCTGAATACTGATATTAGCAACCTCGATATCATCCCTTCCCACATCGATCTGGTAGGCGCCGAAATTGAAATGCTCAACCTGCCAAACCGGGAAAAAGTTTTACGGACAACCATACATAAACTAAAAGACAAGTACGATTTCATTTTTATCGACTGTTCACCATCGCTGGGATTAATAACGGTAAATTCGTTAACTGCATCCGACTCGGTGATTATACCGGTACAGTGTGAATATTTTGCGCTCGAAGGGTTGGGGAAACTGCTCAACACCATCAAAATTATCCAGAACCGGTTAAACCCGGAACTCGAGATTGAAGGGTTCCTGTTAACCATGTTCGACTCACGGCTCAATCTTTCAAACCAGGTGTACGAAGAAGTGAGGCGCCACTTCCAGGATATGGTTTTTGAAACGGTTATTCAACGGAATGTCAAACTCAGTGAATCACCCAGCTACGGCAAACCGGTTGTTCTTTACGATGCCAGTTCAAAAGGCGCCATCAACCACATGAACCTGGCACGTGAAATTTTACAGCGAAACAAAATGACAAAAATGTCGCAGGAAAAAAAAGTAATCATTTAGAAAAATACAGGGGCTATGGGAAAAAGGAATGCACTCGGACGAGGGTTAGGCGCGCTTATTGACGATGCCGAAAAAATGAAACAGGCAGGGATAAGCGAAGTAGAACTGAGCAAAATTGAAGCGAACCCTTTTCAGCCCCGGTCGAGGTTCGACGAGGAGGCACTGAAAGAATTAGCCGGTTCTATCAGCGAAATCGGGTTAATACAACCCATCACCCTGCGGAAATCAGGGCAGGACACCTTTCAAATTATTGCCGGGGAGCGACGCTTCCGGGCGGCTCAAATTGCCGGAATGGTTTCTATCCCCGCTTATGTCCGTCATGCAAAAGACGATGGCATGCTCGAAATGGCGTTGGTAGAAAACATTCAGCGCGAAGATTTGGATGCCATTGAAATTGCCCTGAGTTATCAGCGGTTGCTGGAAGAATGCGAATTTACCCAGGAAGACCTGAGCGGCCGCGTGGGTAAAAAGCGTTCAACCATTGCCAATTATCTCCGGTTGTTGAAACTGCCGGCAGTTATCCAGAAAGCCCTGCGCAACAAAGAAATATCGATGGGACATGCGCGGGCGCTTATCAATATCGAGGATGCCGACATGCAGGAAATGATTTTCGGGCAAATAATAAAATATGGCTTTTCAGTAAGAAAAGTGGAGGAAATCGTCCGGAACCTGAGCGAAGAAGAGGAAGGAAAAACATCCAAACAACAGAAAAAAGAATTGCCCAAAGAATACAGGGCATACAAAGGGCAACTTGGAAAACTACTGGGGTCGCGTATCGGAATTTCGCTGAACGAAAAAGGAAAAGGGAAAATTGTAATTCCTTTTAAATCTGAGAACGATCTGGAACGAATTGTTAAAATAATTGAAAACCAAAAATAATACCCCCGCACCACATCCTGTCTTAAACGAAACCCCTATTTTTGGGCAAAATTTGCGTGGCGTGAATCGAAGAGGTTTTTTGTTAAAATGGGTAATTGTAATTTGCCAGTTGCTGGTGGTGTTCAACCTTCAGGCACAGCTGGTTGAAGCAGACACCATTGATACACAGCAAAGAATTCCGGAAAAAGAAGAGGAGGTACATTCACCCAAAAAAGCGACTATTTATTCGGCTATTTTACCCGGACTTGGGCAGGCTTATAATAAAAAGTACTGGAAAATCCCAATCATCTACATCGGGTTTGGCACTATTGCCTATTTTATCGATTGGCACAACAGCAACTACCAGCTGTTTAAAGTGGGGTACGACCACCTCACCGATGACGATCCGGAAACCGAGGACTATTTGAAAATTGAGGCGATCAGGCGAAGCAACTACGATCTTGATAATCCCAATGATTTTTCAAATTTGAAAACTGCCATGGAAAAACAGCAGGACTACTACCGCCGGAACCGCGACCTGCTCATTATCAGCTTTGCCGCATTTTACGGCCTGAACATTATTGACGCAAGTGTGGACGCTCACCTTTTTGATTTCGATATCAGCGATGATTTAACAATGAACTGGCAACCTTCTACGTTGAATATTGACAATAATTTTGTTTATTGCATTAATTTTAGTTTTAACTTTTGAAGTATGTGGAAGAAAATGACACTGCTTTTCGGGACGGCAACCATCGTTTTTTTGGCACAAACAGTGGTTGCACAGGAGACGGAGAGACAAAGTGAAGAAATACCCCGGATAAAAATGCGGAATGCCAACCTTTTGGAGCCAGACACCATGGCTTATGTCCCAAAAGATTCCATGTTTACTGCCACCAGCGGAGAGGCTGATACCCTTGTTTTTGAGGATATCCCCACTCCGGACGAAAACCTGAACGATATTTTCTCGGATAAAATGGACAGCCTCGTAAACACGTGGCAGGTAAAAAACATGTTCCAGTCCGATTCGCTGGAAGCCGGGTTAGCCGACTTTTATCCCACAAACGTTCCCGATTCGGTTTACATAGAACGGTTGCAGGAGGCGCAGCAGGTAATTAATTTGTCGTACAACAATGTGGTAAAAAACTTCATAATATTATATACCGAAAACCGCCGCGAGCTGGTAGAGAAAATGCTGGGGCTTTCGTCCTATTATTTTCCCATTTTCGAAGAAGCGCTGGACCGCCACAACATGCCGCTTGAACTTAAATACCTCCCCATCATCGAATCGGCGCTTAACCCCAAAGCTTTTTCCCGGATGGGCGCCAACGGCTTGTGGCAATTTATGTATGGTACCGGAAAACAAATGAACCTGGAAATTACCAGTTTTGTGGACGAGCGCCGCGACCCGGTGAAATCGACCGATGCAGCGGTAAGGTATTTAAAAAGCCTGCACCGAACTTATGGAAACTGGCAACTCGCTATTGCAGCCTATAATTGCGGCCCGGGAAATGTAAACCGTGCCATTCGCCGGGCAGGCGGAACAAAAAACTACTGGGCCATATATTACCGGTTGCCCCGCGAAACCCGGGGATATGTTCCTGCATTTATTGCCGCTTCCTATGTTATGAATTATTATAAAGAACACAACCTGGTGCCCCGCCAGCCCGAAATGCCCATGGTAACCGATACCGTTTTTGTGCACGATTACCTGCATTTCGACCAGTTGACCGCCACACTGGAAATTGAAAAAGAACATTTGCGATCGCTTAATCCCATGTACCGCCGCGATGTAATTCCGGCAAAAACGGATAAACCCTATCCCCTGACCCTCCCGAATGAAAAAATAATGAGTTTTATCGATAAAGACACCCTGGTTTTTGCCCACGAACGGGAAAAATATTTCCCCGACAATACCCTGGTAAGCCCCACCAGCAGTTCGGCTTCCAATTTCACACCAGCTGACGTTGAAGGAAAAGCTAAAATTGTTTACACTGTGAAATCAGGTGACAACGTAGGCTTTATTTCGTCATGGTTTAACGTGCGTGCTGCCGATTTAAGGTACTGGAACAACATCAGCAGAAACCTCATCAGGGTAGGCCAGAAACTGGCTGTTTATGTTCCGGAGGATCAAAAAGAAAAATACGGGAAGGTCAATACCATGACTTTTGCACAAAAACAGGCAATGATTGGAAAATCTTCCGGTACGGTTACCCAAACCAGTAAACAAGAAACCCAACCCACCGACCCCAACTATGAATATTATACCGTAAAACGCGGCGATACCATTTGGGATATTGCCAAACAGTATTCCGGCATATCGTCTGATGAAATCATAAAAATCAACAACCTCTCCAATGGAGCCAGCCTTTCTGTGGGCCAGAAAATAAAAATTAAAAAGAACGGGGATATCTAACCTGGTATTTTCACGCCGGTTTATTTTCTTCCTCAAACTGACGGAGGAGGCGGGCATATTTCCCGCCATGTTCCAGGAGTTCATGATGGTTACCCCGTTCAATAATTTGTCCTTCTTCCAAAACAAGAATTAAATCGGAGTTTTTTATGGTGCTGAGCCTGTGCGCCACTGCAATAACCGTTTTCAGTGAAAAAATATTGGCAATAGCCTGCTGAATGTATTGCTCTGTAATTGAATCGACTGCACTGGTTGCTTCATCGAGGATTATGAGCTCGCTGTTGCCGGCAATGGCCCGGGCAAAAGAGATCAGTTGTGCTTGTCCTTTCGAAAGGTTATCGCCGTTATCCTGAACTACAAATTGGTACCCGCCGGGCAACCGATCGATAAAATGGTTGGCATAAACAAATGTGGCAGCCTGTTCCACATCGCTTTTGGAAACGGATTTACGCCCCAGCGAAATATTGAATTCAACGGTATCATTAAACATGTAAATATCCTGGTGCATCACCGAAATGGTTTCCCGGATTTGTGCAATGGGCAACTCGGAAAGCTCAATGCCGTTGATTTTTATGGACCCGCGATACCCGGTATAGGTTTTTGCCAGCAACCTGATGATGGTCGATTTACCGGAGCCCGTGGTTCCCACAAGCGCCAGCCGGTCGCCCCTCTGAAGCTTAAAAGAGACATTCCTCAACACGTCGGGGGTATCTTCGGAGTACCGGAAAGAGACGTTTTTAAACTCAATTTCGTGAAGTTCCAGGGGTTCGGGTGAATAATCCGGATTGGCAGTGGGATCTTCCACCTTCTGGTCAAACAATTCGCTGATGTGTTCAAGTGCCGACAATGCACGCTGGATGGTTGATATTTGCTGTGCAAACTGCTTGACAGGGACAAACAGCCGTTCCAATGTGGTAACAAAAACAATGAGCACCCCCATGGTATAACCATAATCCCAAACCTGGATGGCCCCGTACCAAATTACCAAAGCCGTGGCAACAGAGGTAATTCCCTCCACAATGGAATAAAGGAATGAATCGTAAATATTCGAATTGTTTTGAGCGTCGCAAAATTGTTTGTTTAAATCATCGTATTTTTTCAACACTTTATCTTCGGCGGCAAAAAGCTGAACGGTTTTCATTCCATTCAACGATTCCTGCAGGTAGGCAGCCGATTTGGCCAGGCTGGTACGCGAATTATTGTACGCTTTCCTGATTTTTTTTCGCAGGTAGCTAATTGTCAGTATGATTAACGGAACAACGAGCAGCAACACCAGTGTAAGGCGCCAGTTCAGGTAAAAAAGGTAACCAACCAGCGCCATCGTTTTTATACTGTCGGCCAATAAACCGAGGATTCCGGCAGCAAACGATTCCGAAATAGATTCCATATCACTGGTCAGGCGCGACAAGGTTACGCCAATGGGTTTTTTATCGAAGTAACTTAAAGGAAAGCGCAATGATTTGCCAAATAACTTTTTTCGAAGATCAACAATGGCCAGGCCACCGGCTTTGGAAAAGGAGTAACTGTAAAATCCATCAAAAAGAATGTTGAGAAGCAGTGCCAAAGCCAGAAAAATGATCTGCCTGATTAATCCGTCAACATTCCCCGGAATGATGTATTCATCCACAATATTTTCAACCAGCCAAAGAAACAAAATACCGGCGCCGGTTGTAATCGGAATAGAAGCAATGCTTAAGAAAAACCACTTTTTATGCGGCCTGAAATAGCGGGCAAACTTCCGGATGAGTTGCCAGTCCTGGCTCTTAATTATTTTATTTGCTCCTTTTATCATTTGTGTTCTAATCTTTAGAATAGCCTTCCTGTTGCAGTTCCAAAATATCCCTGTAAAATCCGGATTGCCTGAGCAGCTCCTCGTGGTTGCCTTTGGCTGCCATCCGTCCGTCTTCCAGCACAATGGTAAAATCGGTTTTTTCCAGCACACTTATCCGGTTGGAAATAACCACCAGGCTTTTAGCTGCACGGTTATCGAAAATTTGTTTGATCAGGAAGCGTTCGGTGTCTGTGTCAACCGCAGAAAAAACATCGTCGAGAATCAGCAGCTCGCCTGGCGTATAGAGAGCCCGGGCCAGGCTAATCCGCTGTTTTTGCCCCCCCGAAAGCATAATGCCTTTTTCGCCTACCATTGTTTTTTCCTGCCTGGGAAAACGCGCCAATTCATCGGCAAAAGCACTTTTAAATATCACATCTTCAAAACGATCCTTCAGGATAGTGTTTTCTGCTCCGAACCCCACGTTATTTTCTATGGTATCGGAAAAAAGAAAAACTTCCTGGCTGACTGTTTTTACAATCCTCCGGATATCGTCACTTTTCAGGGTAGCTGCATCTTTTTCGCCAAAGAAAACCTGCCCTTTTGCCGGTCGTAAATAACCATTCAGACAATGAATTAAAGTGGTTTTACCGGACCCCACCTTCCCGGTGATGCCCACTACCTGGCCCGGTTTAACCGAAAATGAAATATCCTTCAACACGGGTTTGTCGCCGTTATGATAGGTGAAGTTCAGGTTTTTTACATGAATGCCCTCTTGAAAAAGTTTTTCTCTTTCCTTTTCCGGCAGCGGTTTTCTTTCCTCATCGGGTCCCTTTCGGTCCATAATCGTTTGTATGCTGCTGATACCCACAAAACCTTGCTGGAAAACAGTGAGCACCCAACCCAGTCCCATAATCGGGTGACTTAAAAGTGCGGCGTAGGCAATATATTCGGTGAGTTCGCCAATAGTGAATTTGCCATCGATTACATACATCCCGCCCACAAAAAGGACGACAATCTTTAATATTTGCCCAAGATTGGAAAGTAACGGCAAAACAAAAGACCGGACCCATGCAATTTTCATGGTTTCGTCGTAATACGAAAGATTCTCTTTTTGAATCTCGTTTTCGGCATGGTCATAAATATTGTAGCTTTTTATCACGCTGTTACCCGAAAGAAAAGAGATGATTTTTCCTGAAAGTTTTTGCAGGGTATTCATTCTAAGGCGTGTGTTTTTAACCATCACAACCATACCAATGCGCACAATAATAAATACAATAACCATTGGAATGATGCAGTACAAGGTAAGCATGGGCGACAGTTGCCACATCTTGTAGGGAGTGAGCGACAAAGACAACAATATATTTCCGATTTGCAGGATGCCAAATCCCGTAGTCATGCGCACCCAGTTAATATCATTATTGACGCGTGAAATAATGTTTCCCGTGGAGTTTTCATCGTAATAATCCTTTCCAAAGGAAGCGAGCTTTTTGAACATCTCCCCTTTGAGTTGCCGCTCAATCAGCCGGGCCGGGAAAAATATCAACACCCGTGAAAGGGTTCGGATCAGAATTAACCCCAATGCCAACCCAACAATAATCAGCACATTTTTATGAAAGTCGGCTTCATTTCCACGGCCCTGTGCAATCAGGTCAATGGTTTTCTGAATAAACCCGGGTATGGTAACCGAAACCCACACGGTCAGTACCAGGAAAATAGTTCCCCCGGTGTACCACCACCGGTATCGATGCATGTATTTTAATAAAAACTTTAGTTTCGAAAACATGATTCGGTGTGCTGTTTATGTCTCTTATACATCGGGACAAGTGTCCATTTGTTCCTTTTGCCAGGTATATACTATTTCTGCTAAATTCTTTTTTAAATTTCCATTGTACTGCTGAAGCAGCGTTTCGGCCTGGGTGGTTCCGCTCTCCGTAATTTCCCGCACAGGCTCCAGGAACCAGCCTTCATTTTCAATGCCCCTGATTTCCGAGCGTCTCGCAAGGCCGTCCAAAGCTATTCGGTACATTTGTTTTGAAACGTTTCCAACATGGATGTTGCCACCTGCTGCTTTCAACCCCTTTTTGGGCACCTGGAAACGCACATCCTGCATGGTTTCAATATCCCAACCAGAAATGAAGTCATAAGCTTCTTCCAGACTCTGGTCGTCATACAACAAACCCACCCACAAAGCCGAAAGCGCGGCAATGTGCCTTATACAACCGGCATCGGCTCCCCTCATCTCGATAAACTGCTTGAGCCGCACATCGGGAAAGACGGTTGAAACATGCGTTTCCCAATCCTCCATGGTTGGTTTTAATGAATGTTTCCCCTGAAGGAATTCACCGAATGTAATTCCATTTGCGGGGAGATAACTGTCGTTACGGCAAATAAAATACATGGGAACATCCAGCAGGTAGTCCACCCATCGCTCAAATCCAAATCCCTCATCAAAAAGAAAGGGTAAAAACCCACAACGGTCGGGATCGGTATGGTTCCAGATATGGGCGCGGTAGCTTAAAAAACCGTTTGGTTTTCCTCCGTAAAACGGGGAATTGGCAAAAATGGCGGTGGCAACCGGCTGAAATGCCTGTGCAATGCGCATTTTCTTCACCATGTCGGGTTCGCTGGCGTAGTCCAGGTTCACCTGTATGGATGCTGTATTGGTCATCATCTCATGTCCGAGCTCCCCTTTGCCGGGCATGTAATTTTTCATCCAGCGGTACCGTTCTTTTGGCATCCAGGGCACGTTTTCAAGGGGTGTCAGCGGATCAACACCCAACGGCAGACTGAAAAAATCATCCGTCCGGCAAATCGTGTTCAACTCCTCAAAATGTTTTCTGGTTTCGCGAAATGTTTCCTGCACGGTCCTGAAATTTTCGCCCGAAAGTTCAAATTGACCACCGGGTTCCAACGTTATGGAAGCACCGTTCTTTCGGAGTCCAATCGTTTTTTTCCCTTCCTTTATGGGTTGCCAGCCATGGGTCTGCATGCGCGATAAAATTACACCAATTCCCGGCTCTGCGTTGAAACTGAGCCGCTGAAAATTGCTTTTTCGAAACAGGAATTTCTCATGTTCGGTTCCGATGCCCCAGTTCTCCGGAGGCTTGCTTCCCTGCTCAAAATATTCAACCAGTTGCGATTTATGTTGTATTTCTGCTCTCTTTTCTATTTCTGTCATTCAGTCATCCTGTTAAATGGTATTCAGAAAAAATTTTCACTTTGAATTCAGAATACTGTCCAACACATATTTTTCTACATGCCGGTTCTTCCCTGTGTAGGGAAAATTGTGCATCGACAGCATTGCCGGGGCATTCAGTTCAACCACAATATAATTTTCGGGTGAAGGCGCTGCAGCAGGGTCTTTTATAATAATATCGATTCCGGCAATTTTCAGTCCTGCCGCCTGAGCTGCCTTAACGGCAACATCTTTATAAAAACCAGGCATATCATCGGTTACGTCGATGCTGTCTCCACCCGTACTTAAATTCGAATTCCTGCGCAAATATACTTTTTCTCCCTTTTTTAAAATCGTCTCTGAACTCAGCGATAAGGCGTTCAAGTGCCTGATTACCTCTTCGTCAATGGTTATTTTTAACAACGGGTGCCTGTAATCGTTTCCGCGTCCTGTATTTTTTTTATCAACAAGTTGCCGGATGGTCAACTTTCCGTCGCCGGTAACATTGGCCGGTTCGCGGCGGGCAATGGCCCGCACCTTGTAGTCAATCACAAGAAACCGGTATTCCTGGCCGGGAAAAAATTCCTCGACAATCACTTTGCCGGCATACTTAAAAGCGTTTTCAATGGCTGAAATAAGTCCCTGCCGGTTTTTTATGTTGGTACTCACAGCAATTCCGTGATCTGTGTTTACAGGTTTAACTACAGCAGGTAACTGCACTGTGTCCAGAAGACCGGACGCGTATCCGCGCTCCAGCAAAACCCCTTTTGCATGGCTGATGCCTTTTCGCCGGAGGAACTGCCGGGTCATCCATTTGTCGTTTGATATCCAAAAGGCAATCAGACTGTTGGCATCCGAAATGGTTCCTTCATGAATAACAAATTCTTTGTTGTTATAAGTAACCGAAATAAGATTATTCCCGGCGTCAATAATCTCCAAAGGCAGTTTACGGCGCAAAATTTCAGCAATAATAATTTGCGTAGTGGCTTCAAAATTTTCGTAACCCGCCAATGGCGTAAAATGATAGTTATTGTTTTCCATACTTTTTATCCTTGTCAATTGGGAGAATAAGTATTCATTCTTTCCGGATCAAAATAACATATTCTCCGGAGAATAGTTCCCCAATTGACGACATTCAATTTACAATTTAAAATTAAAATGAGATGGG
>CAYRBS010000032.1:0-16610 GCA_964422335.1 uncultured Mariniphaga sp.
AATACCTTTAATAATTAACAATTATAATGAGATGAAAGAAAAAATTCAGTTTGAGTTGAACGGAAAACAGGTCGATGTTGAAGCTGAAAGCGACCAAACCCTGCTCTGGGTGTTGCGTACGCACTTTAACCTGACCGGAACAAAATACGGATGCGGCCTGGGATACTGCGGCTCGTGCACCGTATTAATGGACAACGAACCGGTGCGTTCGTGCGGAATTTACATGGATATTGTGCCAGGCTCTAAAATTGTTACCATCGAGGGGCTGGCCCAAAACGGCGAACTTCACCCTGTGCAGCAGGCATTTGTGGATCACGATGCCCTTCAGTGCGGATTTTGCACCCCCGGAATGGTCATGAATGCGGTGGGACTTTTGGACAGAACCCCGGAACCCTCGCGACAGGAAATCATTGACGGAATGGAAGATAACCTTTGCCGGTGCGGCGCTCATAACCGGATTATTGACGCCATTGCCTCGGCATCAAAAGCAATGAAAGGAGAACCCCAGCAATGAAAGCAAGTCAAATTGATCGATTTTATTTTCACGATGTAAACTCGCCACCGAAAAAAATAGACCGGCGTGAGTTCATAAAAAACATGGGCGGGGGAATTTTCATTGTATTCTCGTTGAGCCAGCTGGCATTTATGAAAGGGTTCCGGTCGGCCAACGAAGATGAACTTCCCGAGTTTAACGCCTTCTTACGGGTAAAAGAAGATGGTAGTGTAGATTGCTATTCAGGCAAAATTGAAATGGGCCAGGGAATTAACACTTCGCTGGCACAGGCGCTGGCCGACGAACTGGAAGTGGACATTCACCATGTAAATATGGTAATGGGCGACACCGCCCTTTGTCCGCACGACGACGGAACCTGGGGTTCACTCACCAGCCGTTTTCACGACCCGCTCATCCGGGCCGCTGCTGCCGAGGCCCGGGAAGTGTTAAAAAAACTGGCCTCCGAAAAACTGGAAATCCCGGTGGACCAACTGAAGGCGTCCAACGGAATGGTAATGCACAAAACAGACAACAGCAAAAGCATTTCGTATGCTGACCTTACCAAAGGGCAAAAGATAATCCAGACAGTAAATGAAAAACCCGAACTGAAAAAACCCGGCCAGTTTGATGTAATTGGGAAACCCTTCCTGCGGTTGGATGCGGTGCAGAAAGTTACCGGAGAAGCACTTTATTCTGCTGATGTCCGGCTTCCGGGACTGCAATTTGCCCGCATTGTGCGGCCACCGGCCCACGGAGCAAAACTGATTTCGGCCGACACTGCCGATGCCGAAGCAATGGACGGGGTGAAATTGCTGAGAGAAGGCGATTTTATTGCCGTGCTTCATGCTTTGCCCGAAAAAGCAGATCAAGCCGTTGCTGCCATAAAAACAGACTGGGAAACTCCCCCTGCAAAAGCAGACAATGAAAGCATTTTTGAACACATCCTGAAAACGGCCACCGACAGCAGCGTGAGGCACGAAGATGGAAATCAGGAAACCGGCGAAAAGGAATCGGAACTGCTTTTTGAACACGAATACCACGACGGCTACAAAGCCCATGCTTCCATAGAAACCCATGTGGCAACAGCGGTGTATGAGAACGATAAAATCACCATGTGGGCATCGTCGCAAACACCGTTCGGAACCCGCCAGGAGGTAGCCGAAAAACTGGGGCTGCCAAAAGAAAACGTACACATTAAACAGATTTTCCTGGGCGGTGGTTTCGGTGGAAAAATATACAACCAGCAGGCAGTGGAAGCAGCGCGGATTGCCAAAATGGCGGAAGGAACACCCATTCAACTGATGTGGACCCGCCAGGAAGAATTCATGTACGACAGGTTCCGGCCCGCGGCGGTAATTAAAGTGAAATCGGGAATGACGCGGGAAGGCATACTTAAATACTGGAATTTTGACATTTATTGTGCCGGCGACCGTGGCACCGAACTGTTTTACGGTGTTCCTCATCACCGCACCACTACATTCGACGGCGATGAGGTTCACCCGTTCTTTACCGGTGCCTGGCGTGCCCCGGGCAACAATACCAACACCTTTGCCCGCGAATCGCAAATCGATATCATGGCGCATGAAATCGGGATGGACCCGCTGGAGTTCCGGTTGAAAAATATGACCAACCAACGGGCAATCAACTCCCTGAAACTGGCGGCCGAAAAATTCGGGTGGACCAAAACAAAACCGCCCAAAGGAACCGGTCGCGGCATTGCCGTAGGCACCGATGCCGGTACGCTGGTTACCATTATTGCCGAAGTTACGGTGGACGAAAAAACCGGTGAAACAAAGGTGAAACGTGCCGTTGTCGGGCAGGATATGGGCCAGGTTATCAACCCCGAAGGAACTAAAATTCAGGCCGAAGGTTGTGTAAACATGGGGCTTGGATACTCCCTGATGGAGGATATAGAATTCGATTGGGGCAAGGTAAATGCGACCAACTTTGGAAACTATCAAATCCCGTTGTTTTCTCATATACCGGAAAGTATTGAAACGGTGTGGACAGATGCCATGGATGAGCCCCCGCAGGGTGGCGGTGAGCCGGCAATCATTTGTGTGGGGGCCGCAGTGGCCAATGCCGTTTTTGAAGCTTGCGGAGCCAGGGTTTTCAGGCTTCCCATAACACCGGAGCGTGTATTGGCTGCTCTGAATTCGAGCTCCTGACAATGGGCTGACAGCACATTTAAAACACAAAACATTTTAAAATGAGTGATTCAGAAACTTATCAGGAATATACCCCGAAAAGGAACATTTTGATTCCACTGCACCGGAGGGATTTTTTTAAAATAGCCGGTGGCGGATTGTACATCTTTTTTCAGCTGGGAAATCCGTTCAGAATTTTAAGTGCCGAAGCTGAACAGCGCAGGAACCTTCCGGAAGATTACAATGCCTTCCTCCGCATCGCGGAAGATGGTGAGGTTTCCTGTTTCACCGGGAAAATTGAAATGGGCCAGGGCATTATTACGTCGCTGGCCCAAATGATGGCCGACGAGCTGGATGTTTCCAATCACCGGGTTAAAATGGTAATGGGCGACACGGAGCTCTGCCCGTGGGATGCGGGCACCTACGGCTCGCTGACCACACGGGCGTTTTCACCATACATGCGCAGGGCTGCTGCCGAGGCGCGGGCTGTTTTGTTTGAAATGGCCTCCGAAAAACTCGGCGTTGCCGAAAACCGGCTCGAAGTAAAAGACGGGGTGATTTTCATAAAAAACAATCCAACCCAAAAAGTTTCATATGGCGAACTGGCACGGGGGCAGAAAATCGCCCGTTACATGGATGAGAAGCCGGAATTTAAAGATTATTCCGAATTCAAAATCATGGGAAAATCCTTCCTCCACCAGGACGGGGAGATAAAAGTAACCGGCGAAGCCAAGTATGCCGGCGACATCCGGTTGCCGGGAATGCTGTATGCCCGCGTGCTGAGGCCACCCTCGCACGGCGCCACCCTCACAAAAGCGGATACCTCGGAAGCAAAAAAAGTACAGGGAATTGAGGTGGTGGAAGAAAGGGACTTCATTGCCGTGTTGCATGAAAATCCCGAAATAGCGGAGCAGGCACTTCAACGCATCGAGGCAGAATACACCTTCGATGAAAAAGAAGTGGATGAAAAAACCATATTCCGGTACCTGCTCGATTCCAATCCCGAAAGCAGGGTGAACAACAGCGAAGGCGATTTGGAAACCGGGAAAGAGCAGTCGGAATTCATTTTTGAAAATGAATTTTACGATGGATATGTAGCACATGCCACCCTTGAAATGCACACCGCCGTTGCCCAGGTGGAAGGGGAAAAGGTAACCGCCTGGATTTCCACACAAACGCCCTTTCCGGCACAGGAATCCATTTCGAATGAGTTGGGAATTCCGTTGGAAAATGTGCGGGTAATTACGCCGTTTATTGGTGGCGGGTTTGGCGGAAAATCGCCGCACCGCCAGGGAATTGAAGCGGCCCGGCTGTCGAAAATAACAGGAAAACCGGTCATGGTTGCCTGGGACCGTAAAGAAGAATTTTTCTACGATACCTTCCGCCCCGCTGCGGTGGTAAAAATTACTTCCGGAATGGACAAATCGGGCAAAATAACCTTGTGGGATTACAACCAGTATTTTGCGGGGGCACGGGGTTCCGATACCATTTACGATGTGCCGCACCAGCGTACCACCAGCTATTCAAAAAACGGCGTGCATCCGTTTGGCACAGGAGCCTGGCGGGCCCCTGCCAACAACACCAATACGTTTTCACGCGAATCGCAAATGGATATGATGGCCGCAAAAGCCGGCATCGATCCCATTGAATTCAGACTGAAAAACCTGAAGGATTCGCGGATGATTGCCGTGCTGGAAGCTTTAAAGGAAAAAGCCGGATGGAAACCTGCAAAATCACCCAGCGGACGTGGATATGGTATTGCCTGCGGTTTTGATGCAGGCACCTATGTGGCGCACATGGCCGAGGTGGAAGTGGACAAAAAAACCGGCCATGTTCAGGTCATTCGTGTGGTTTGCGCCCAGGAAATGGGATTCTGTGTCAATCCGCAGGGCGCTACAATTCAGATGGAAGGCTGCATTAACATGGGACTCGGTTATGCACTTACCGAAGACATTGAATTTACCGGCGGGGATATAAAAACAGCCAATTTCGGAACCTATGAAATTCCTAAGTTCTCGTGGGTTCCCAAAATTGAAACCGTCATTCTCGACCGCGATGAACCACCCCAGGGAGGCGGCGAACCGGCTATTATTTGCATGGGTGGTGTGATTGCCAATGCCATCTTCGATGCCACAGGCGCCCGGTTGTACCAAATGCCCATGACCCCGGAGCGGGTGTTGGAAGCATTGAAAAAAGCAGATTAATTGGAGAAATGAATTAAACCTGGAGGAATATTTCAGTTCGAAAGCTCCAGCATTCTGTGTATGGGTTTAACCGCTTTGGCAATGAGCTCTTCATCGAGATGAATTTCAAATTTTTCATCGCGCAGGCTTTCATAAACCTTTTGCAGGTTGTGCATTTTCATGAATTTACAGTCATTGCAGCCACACGTTGAATCGATGGGCGGCGCCGGAATAAAATGCTTCTGCGGATTCTGTTTTCTCATCTGGTGCAAAATTCCGGCTTCGGTAGCAACAATGTATTCCCGGCTGTCATCCTCGCGGGTAAATTTAAGCAATGCCGAGGTGGACCCGATAAAATCAGCAGCAATCTGAACCGGTTTGGTGCACTCGGGATGGGCAATCATTTTTGCATCGGGATACTGGTCGAGCAATGCCATAATTTTTTCCAGCGAAAACTCTTCATGCACATGGCAGGCGCCGTCCCACAACAACATATCCCTTCCGGTGAGGCCGTTCAGGTAATTTCCCAGGTTGCGGTCGGGGGCAAAAATAATAGGTTGGTTTTCGGGAATGCTGTTGATAATTTGCAATGCATTGGTAGAAGTACAGGTGATATCGGTCAGGGCTTTAATTTCCGCCGTGGTATTCACATACGAAACCACCATGTGGTCAGGGTATTGCTCCCTGAACTTTTTAAAATCACCGGCGGGACATGAGTCGGCCAGAGAGCAGCCTGCCTCCAGGTCGGGCAGCAAAACCCGTTTTTGCGGAGATAATATTTTGGCGGTTTCAGCCATAAAATGCACCCCGGCAAAAACAATAATATCCGCATCGGTTTCGGCAGATTTCCGGGAAAGGTCGAGACTGTCGCCTACAAAATCGGCAATGTCCTGTATCTCCGGAATCTGGTAATAATGTGCCAGGATTACTGCATTTTTTTCTTTCCGTAAGGCGCTTATTTTTTCGTTTAATCTTTCATTCTTCATCGGGGTTCCCCTTTCAATATAAATAAATGAAATACATCCTCAATTGTTCATAGCTTGTTCAACTATCGCTTCCACATGGATACGGGTAGTATTTAAAAACGGCAGCCCCAGGTATTCCTCTTCCCTGAACATGATGGGGAATTCGGTACACCCCAGGATAACCGAATCAATTTTATAACTGTCAATCATTTTTTGAATAATGCCTAACAATTCTGTTTGGGTACTTTCTTTAAAAATCCCCAGCTCAAGCTCGGAAAACAAAAGCTCATTTATCCGTTCAATGTCTTTTTTACCGGGCGATACCACCTCGATGTTATCTTTTGCAAACACTTCGGAAAAAAAAGTGGCATTCATGGTAAATTTTGTTCCGAGCAGCCCGCATCGTTTCAATCCCTTTTGTTTTACCCGCTCCCGGCAGGTTTCCACAATGCTGACAAGTGGAATGGACACATTTTTCTGAATTTCGTCAAACAGTAAATGGGGCGTGTTGGCACTGATGGCTGCAAAATCGGCGCCGGCAGCTTCCAGTTTGGAAACACAACCCGAGATATAGCGGGCAGCACCGTCGTAATCATTTTTTTCCAGCCTGCCTATGAATGTCTCCATGTTGACGCTGTAAATGATTATTTCAGGATAACTAAGACTATCGCCCCGGTTCATATCCTTTACCTGGTTGATTATTTCCTTGTAATAATCCACCGTCGCTTCCGGACCCAATCCCCCAATTATACCAATTGTCTTCATTCAGAAAAATTTAAACCGTTTGTAATATAAAACATGTTCCTGTGGAGGGCAAAAATACAAAGAAATATCTAATCACAAAAAGACCTTTTTGTCCAATTAAATCCGGACTTGACTAAATATTTTTTATGGTGTTGGTAAAATATTCCACGCGAAAACCGCAAAATAAATAAACGGTAAGGGCGCGAAGTTTAAATGGTTGGCTACCCTGTGAATATTATCTTTTAAATTTTTGACATTAAAATTTATTAGCAATTTAATTTTATACCTAATAGTTTCAGATTCATTCATTTCTTTGCGAAATTGGCGTTTCCATAATTTTGCGAATTCTGCGTGAAATAATAGTAGTCAAAACTCATAGCACCTCAAATTAATATTTAGCCTTTGTCGTACACCCTATTTTAATCATTTATTTTTTTATTCTTATACAAATGAAAATAGTTTTAATTTCGCAGCAAAAAAGAGCCATGTACGATCCGATGGGGGAAGCTATAGCAGATTACTTTGAAAACGGCAGTGCGCCTGATATTCTGGTCAATACAAACTACACTGAAGGAGAACGCCTGTCGCCGTCTGTTTTTTTCAGGACGGAGGAGCAGATGCCGCCGGTTGAAAGGGCCGCGCTGGAAAATTGCCGCGGAAAAGTACTGGATGTGGGCGCCGCCGCCGGCTGCCATTCACTCGCACTTCAGGAAAAAGGATTCGACGTTACCGCCCTTGAAAAATCAAAAAAGGCGGCCAGCATTATGGAAAAACGGGGGGTAAACCGGGTAGTTTGCACCAGCCTCTTTCAATTCGAAGAAAAAGGGTTCGATACCATACTCATTCTTATGAACGGCACGGGACTCGGCCAGACACTGGCAGGCCTGAAAAAGATGCTGATCCACCTGAAAAGCCTGCTCAGCGAGAATGGGCAAATCCTGATCGATTCTTCCGACATCAGCTACCTTTTTAAAGAGGACGACGGTTCGCGGTGGATTGACCTGGCAAACAACGCTTATTACGGCGAAATGGAATACCACCTGCGCTACAAAAAAAGTTACACCCGCTTCAGATGGTTGTATGCTGATTACGGAACACTCGCCAAAATTGCCCGTGAATCGGGGCTTAACTGCCAGATGGTTACCGAAGGCGAGCACTATGACTACCTCGCAAAACTGAGTTGCTGACTGTTGGAAGAATATCCCACCGATTAAAATATCCGCAATATTCAGAACAAATTAACCGTTTGATTGCTAATGAATACACAAAAGTATTTGCAAAACAATTAAAAATGAAAACAATGAAAACAATGAAAACAAAAGGATTATTTTTAGCTTCACTCGCTTCTATGCTGATCGTATTTTCGTCTTGTGAAAAAAACGAAATCGTACCATCGGGCCCTACTTTTGGACTGGATTTTAAAACCGAAAATTCAGGTTTCACTTTAAAAAGTGCTGCCGCGAATAATTTAGAATTTACAAGTGGCCATGTGATTCTGGAAAGTGCGGAGTTTGAACTGGAATCGGAAACCGATTCAATTGGAATGGAGTTTGAAATTGAAAGTTTCATTACCGTTGATTTTGCCACCGGCGAAACCACTCCCGATATTTCTTCTATTGAAATATTTCCGGGAACGTACGAAGAAATTGAACTGGAGCTGGAACTCTTTGATGAATCAGATCTGAACTCCATTTTACTCGACGGCACCTGGACAGATGATGAAGGAAACACCTATCCTGTAAAACTGGAGCTCGAATCGGGTCAATCCTTCGAACTGGAAATGGAAGGAAACATTGTTATAGAAGAAAGTACCGCACTGATTGCCTGGATCACGTTTGATCCCAATGTGTGGTTTTCAGGAGTTACGGCCGAGGAACTTTCTTCTGCCACCATCAACGAAGACGACGAAATCATTATCAATGCGGAACACAACACCCACATTTACGAAAAAGTAAAAGAGGGACTGGATTTTGCCAGTGAGGTAGAAATAACCGTTAAATAAACCGGACAAGAATTAAAAAATGGAATACCGGATTGAAAAGGACACCATGGGCGAAGTGAAAGTTCCCGCCGATAAATACTGGGGAGCCCAGACCGAACGTTCGAAAAGCAATTTTAAAATTGGGGCACCCGCCTCCATGCCAAAGGAAATAATTTACAGCTTTGCCATTCTGAAAAAAGCTGCAGCCTTTGCCAATTGTGAGTTGGGTGTTTTGTCCGCCGAAAAAAGGGACTTGATTGCACGGGTATGCGACGAGATTATTGCAAAAAAGCTGGACGACCATTTTCCGCTGGTAATCTGGCAAACCGGCTCGGGCACTCAAAGCAATATGAATGTAAATGAAGTAATTGCCAACCGGGCCCACGAAATTGCCGGAAATAAACCGGGCGAAGGAGAAAAAACCATTCACCCCAACGACGATGTTAACAAATCGCAATCGTCCAACGATACTTTTCCAACCGCCATGCACATTGCCTGTTACAAAATGATAACGGAAAAAACAATACCGGGCATTGAAAAACTCAGAAATACGTTGCAGCAAAAATCGGAGGCATTTAAGGAGGTGGTAAAAATCGGCAGAACCCACCTGATGGATGCCACTCCCCTCACCCTCGGCCAGGAATTTTCGGGATATGTTTCGCAATTGAACCATGGAATAAAAGCACTCAATAATACAAAGGAACACCTCGCGGAACTTGCCCTGGGAGGAACGGCGGTAGGAACCGGGTTGAATGCCCCGAAGGGTTACGATGTGCGGGTAGCTGAAAAAATTGCCGAATTTTCAGGATTACCATTTGTTACTGCCGAAAACAAATTCGAAGCGCTGGCTGCCCACGATGCCTTGGTGGAAACACACGGCGCCTTAAAACAGCTGGCTGTTTCCCTCAATAAAATTGCCAACGATATCCGGATGATGGCATCCGGTCCGCGGTCCGGCATCGGGGAATTAATCATTCCGGCCAATGAACCCGGCTCTTCCATCATGCCCGGAAAAGTGAACCCCACACAAAGCGAAGCCCTCACCATGGTTTGCGCTCAGGTGATGGGAAACGATGTGGCGATTTCGGTTGGCGGCACACAGGGACATTACGAGCTGAATGTTTTTAAACCCATGATGGCGGCCAACTTTCTTCAAAGTGCACAATTGCTGGGCGATGCATGTGTTTCATTCAACGACAACTGCGCCGAAGGCATTGCACCCAACCACCCGGTTATTGAAAAACTGGTCAACAATTCACTGATGCTGGTAACCGCACTGAATCCCAGAATAGGCTATTACAAAGCAGCGGAAATAGCCAACGCAGCCCATCAAAACGGGACCACCCTGAAAGAAGAAGCCGTCCGGCTGGGGTATGTTACCCCGGAACAGTATGACGAATGGGTGAGGCCGGAAAAAATGACCGGCAGTCAGTAATTTGGGGTCATTAATTTACTGAACAGAAAGCCGTTGAATGAAAGTGCTGCCTGATTTGGGCTAAATATTTTTTCAAAGTGCCGGTCAATATTCCACGCGAAAAACCGCAAAATATATACACAGAAAAGGCGCAAAGTTTAAAAATTGCTGACTACCCTGTGAATATTATCATTTAAGGTTTTGGCATTGAAACTTGTTGCCGTATAGTAAAACCTGTTTCCTTTATATCATAGGCAAAAGCATTTTTGTATGCAGATTCCAGTAACCCTGGACCAATACATCTAAGCAATGCTATTGCTGCACCTATAACTTTGTGTGACATATCATTTTCATTTATCAATTCTTTGCTTTGCGAACTTGGCGTTTCCAAAATTTTGCGAATTCTGCGTGGAATAAAAGTAGTCAAAACTCATAGCACCTCAAAAAAAATACTTAGCCCTGATATGCAGAAATCTCAATCTTTCCCGCCGGAATTTAAAAACCCCATATAAATATTACATTTGTCTGTTTCAAATTGAACGACACAAAAATTTTATGCACTGGACTAAAAAGCAAATCTCTATCCTGATCATCGTGGCGGTGACTTCGTTTATGGGTACTTTTTTAATTTCATCGATAAACATTGCCTTACCGGCCATCGAAAAAAGTTTCGGATTAAATGCGGTTTCCTTAAGCTGGGTAGTGACCTCTTTTCTGCTGGCCACAGCCATGTTTTTGCTGCCGGTGGGCCGCTGGGGCGATTTAACCGGCATCCGGCGTATTTTTAAACTGGGCGTAACCATTTTCACCCTTTCATCGCTCCTTTGCGGCTTTGCAGGCTCAGGGTTCTGGCTCATTCTTTTCAGGTATATACAGGGTATTGGCGCGGCGTTTACGAGTACCACCGGACCGGCCATCCTGGTATCGGCTTTTTTACCGCAAAACCGGGGCAGGGTTTTGGGAATTTCTGTGTCAGCGGTCTATCTCGGACTGGCATTTGGCCCCTTCGCAGGTGGAATTTTAACGCAATACCTGGGCTGGAGGTCCATCTTTTTTATGTCGTCGCTGCTGGGGATCCTTGCTTCGGTGGTTGCATTCCTGTACCTGGAAAAAGACAACTCCCCGGTTGTAAAAGGGAAAAAAATTGACCTGAAAGGAACCGGTTTTTACATGGCAGGTTTAATAGCCCTGGTTTACGGCTCTTCCCGCATTCCCGATGTTTCAGGCTGGCTGATGATGGTCGGCGGCTCACTGGCCCTTGTCATTTTCTGGATACTGGAAAACAGGTCGTCGCTGCCCGTAATTGAAACCAAGCTTTTTACCCGCAACCGCTTGTTTGCCTTCTCCAACCTGGCGGCACTTATCAATTACAGCGCCACCTTTGCCATTGTATTTTTGCTGAGTTTATATCTTCAAAAAGTACAGGGATTTTCACCACGTAATGCCGGAATTATACTTGTTGCCCAACCGGCCATGATGGCCATTTTCTCTCCGGTAGCCGGCCGTCTTTCCGATCGCATTCAGCCCCGCTACCTGGCATCGCTGGGAATGACCATGTGCACCCTCGGCCTGGCAGCTTTTGCTTTTCTTACGGCCACCTCTCCGGTCTGGATCATTATTGTTCTGCTGATATGGGTGGGACTGGGATTTGCCTTTTTCTCTTCTCCCAACATGAATACCATTATGAGCTCGGTGGACAAAACCCAGTTAGGCCTTGCCTCCGGTTCGGCAGCCACCATGCGGGTAATTGGCCAGATTACCAGCATGACCATTGCCACCCTTTTCTTTGCCGGAATGCTGGGCGGACAGGCAATTGAAACCGTGCCGGATCACCTGTTCCTGAAAGCGATGAAATGGGGATTTCTGAGTTTTTCACTTATCAGCGTAGCGGGTATCTATTTCTCCTATAACCGGGGAAAAATTCAGCGACATGTTCAATCACAGCCTTCAAAAAATAATCCTGCAAAATAAAGCAAGCCTTGAAGATTGCCATAATTGGAACCGGATGTTACCGGTAATACAATTTTGCCGATCGCTACATTCCCCTGCCATTCTACTCCCCCGTTAACAATGCAATGAATTTTCCCCACCTGACTACCGGTCAGAATACAACGAAAACAAAAAAAAATAAAACAATATTTTGGGAGAGAACGTTACACAATAAATTAATCATTAAAATAATATATTATGAAAACAAGAAAAGCACATGCAAGGTGGAACGGAACACTAAAAGAAGGCAAAGGAGTTCTTAAATTACATTCTGTAGATCAGGAGTTTGCGTATAATTTCTCCTCCCGGTTTGAAGAAGGAACCGAAACCAACCCGGAAGAGTTAATTGGTGCCGCGCACGCCGGTTGTTTCTCCATGGCACTTTCGGGCCTGCTGGCAGAAAAAGGATTTGATCCAAAATCCATCGCAACGGAGGCAGAAATCACCCTTAAACAAGAAGGCGGCGGTTTTAAAATCAGCAAAAGCAATTTGAAGCTGAACGCAGAAATCCCGAATATCGGGAAAGACGAATTCCTCAAAATTGCCGGTGAAGCAAAAGAAAACTGCCCTGTTTCGCAGGCTTTATCTGCTTTGGAAATTACCCTGGAAGCAAACCTTAAAAATTAAAAAAATAAATAGTGATAAAGAAAATGGCTGAATGAACATTCGGTCATTTTTTTTACACGCATATTAGAATAAAATAAGCGGGAAGTTTTCGGGAATTTTCTGAAAAAATTGACTAAATTTGATGTATTATGGCACCTTTAATAATGAGTCAATCATCAAGAAACCGAAAAAATTTTCTGAGTATAAATGGCATCCTGGCTATTTTATTCGGATTGGTAGCCATTTTTTTTCCCGGCATTACCATTGCTGCCCTGGGAGTTTATTTTGCTGTTTTCATTCTTTTGGGGGGAATAATACTTACGGTCAATTCGCTTAGAATCAGGAAAAGCAATTCACACTGGTACTTGCTGCTTACAGAAGGAATTATCGGAATTTTAATTGCAATACTGATTTTATTGAACCCTGAAATGGCGGCCACCATTTTTGTTACCATTATAGGCTTGTGGGCTGTTATTTTAGGCCTCATCTACCTGGCAACCTATTTTAAAAGCAAAATTCCTTCTTTCTCAAATTCATTTTTGCTGTCAATAAGTATTTTGTCGCTTATATTGGGTATTTTAATCCTCACCAATCCGTTTGAAAGCACCCGGGTAATTACCGTCATTATTGGCATTTATGCCATTACATACGGAATATTTTCCATCGTAAATTCCGCTAAAATTTATAACTGAAAACCCGGTGAACCGACTGGCCGGAATGATTTTCCAACCGGTTTTATGCGGGCAATATTTCAAATTTTCGCGCTATCTGATGTTTTTGCTTCAATAATCAGATCGTCAATAACATTTACTACCCCCTGGGTATAAATGGCCAGGTTCACCGCTTCTTTTTTGGCAACATAACCGGAGACAATGCCTGACAATCGAACAACACCCTCTTTGCTTTCCACCTTAATTTTTTCTGCATCGATTAAAATGTTACGCTGGAATGCTTTTTTGATGTCCTCTTCAATATCGAGGTCAACAATTGTTTTCGAGAGTTGCACCTCGATTAGGTTCACCACATCCAAAACTCCGTAGGAATTTTGAGCTACATTTTCGGCTTCGTATTTTTCCCAGAAAGTTGCCACCTTGCCGGAGAGGGTAACAATCCGGTTACTTGTTTCCACGTTAATGTCAGTAGAAATTATTTTACTGTCCCACATCAGTGAATCACTAATATTTTGGGTAATCTCTTCGTCATCGGGTAAAACTGTTTCCGGCGGATATTTCACATGGAGGTGATTTTCAACACTACTAACTCCCAGCACCTTGTAAGCATCTTCGCCGGCAGATTTTTTTTCCGAATAACTTGCGACGGTTCCATCCAGCCAAACGGAAGTTCCTGTAACCTTTACCCGGATGTTGGTTGCATCTACGCTGTCGTCCCAAACCAATTGATCCACCACATCTTTTTTTATCAATTCTTCATTTGTTGGTGTCATATCATTTCCCTTTTTATTAACTGTTTATCTTTTTTCAAACCATATTTTTTAATGGTTTTCCACCATTATTTCATCGATAACATCCACCACCCCAGTCGTGTGAATTGCAATGTCAATTGCATCGCGTTTTACGAAGTAATTTTCAACGCTTCCTGACAGACGCACGTTCCCTTTTTCGGACTCCACCCTAATTTTATCTTTATCGATTAAAATGTTTCGTTGGAAAGCCTGTTTGATATCGTTTTCAATATCCCTGTCAACAACCGTTTCTTTCAGCTGCACCCTCAGCAGGTTGACCACTTCGGCAACCCCGGAAGTTCTGTTGGCCAGTTCTTCGGCCGCGCATTTTTCCCAGTAAGTGAGCACGGTTCCTTTGAGCGTAACAATTCGGTTAATGGTTTCAACATGGATATGGGTTGAATCGATCTTGCTGTTCCAACGCAACGATTTGTATATTTTTTGAGTAATTTCATAATCACCGGAACGTGTTTCCGAATCGGGAAAAATTACCTGCAGATTATTCTTCACATTTTTTACACCCGGAACTTCGCAAACATCTTCGCCGGCAGATTTCTTTTCAGCGTAGCTGGTTACAACCCCTTCCAACATAACTGTGCCTCCCGGAACAGCATCTGCTTCGATGTTGTTTGCATCTACGCTGTCGTCCCAAACCAGTTGTTCCATAACATTTTGCTTTATTACTTCTTCATTTGTTGGTGCCATAACATTTTCCTTTTCTGTTTAACAATAGTTTATATGTCCGGGCCGCTCTGTACCAACCTCCTCATCATAAGGTACACTTTAGCTTTTTCATCGTCATACTCAGCAGGTTCACGGGGATATTCGACCCGGAGGTTATTTTCCACCTGTTTTACTCCCAGTACCCGGGAAGCAGCTTCGCGGGCAGAAATTTTTTCTGAGTAGCAACCTACTGTTCCACTTAACGTGACGGTTCCTTCAGAAACATCAACCCGGATATTCCCGGCATTTACATTTTCCTCCTTTTCCAGCTGACCAGTAACACCTTTCCTAATCAATTCTTCATTTTTCAGTACCATATTAATTCCTCCTTTTTTGTAATTACGAGCCCATAATTTATTCAATGGTAAGTTCATCGATTACATCTCTTACCCCTTTGGAATAGGTAGCCAGGTCAATCGCTTCTTTTTTGGTGGGATAATTGGCGACACGTCCGGTAAGCCTGACAACGCCGCCATGGACTTTCACCCCAATTTTATCCTCTTCAATCAACGGGCTGCGCCGGTAAGCACCTTTAATGTCTTTTTCAATATCGAGGTCCACAACTGTTTTTACCAGTTTTACATCTATCAGGTTAATAACACCCGCTACCCCGGCAGATTGGTTTGCCAGGTCTTCTGCCTTATACTTTTCCCGGAAAGTAGCAACCGTTCCTTTAAGTGTAACTACCTGATTGTTGGTTTCAACAACAATATCGTTCGATTTTATTTCGCTGCCGGCCTGCAATGCATGCATTACATAATGGGTAATTTGCTCATCACCGGGCAGGTTTGCTTCTCCTTTGAAATGTACGTTAAGATTGTTTTCTATATGTTTTACGCCCGGAACCAGGAATGCATTTTTTGCAGCCGTGATCTTTTCTGCGTAACTGTTCACATCCCCCCGGAGAAATACGGTCCCTTCCGAAACATCCACACTGATACCGGAGTCATCTACACTGTTGTCCCACTTTAACTGGTCCTGTACGTAATTTTTTATTGTTTCTGAATTTAATGTTGTCATGACTCTTTTTTTTTATTTTACAAATGTGACTTTTATAAAAATGCTATACCAAAAATCAGAGGTATTGCCTGAGTAGCCGGTTACAGTGTTTTTGCTGTTTCAGCTTTTTTTTGGCAGCCTGCATTATTTGGCGTATCCTTTCCCACGACAATCCATAGTCATCTGCCATTTCATCCATCGAACGCTGCACAGAACCATTGAGCCCGTAATAAGAGCGCAATATATCGGCCTCCCTTTTGGTAAGGATAGAAAACGAGCGTTCAATTTCCAGTTTTAATGAACTTCTGATAAGGTTGCTGTCTGGCCTGGAATATGGTTCGTTGCTTGTGGAATCGTACAATTCCTTCCATTCCGGGCTATGCGAAGGTGCATCCATTGATACGCCGGTGCCTGATAAATTCAGGGAGTTCTCCACCACTTCCGGAGAAATTCCGGTAAACCCGGCCACCTCATCGATGGTGGGTTCGCGCTGAAATTTCTGATTGAGCTTGTTAAACGCTTTGCTGATTTTTTCCTTTGAGCTGATCTGGTTCACCGGCAGCCGTACAATGCGGGATTGTTCGTCAATTGCCTGATGGATGGATTGCCTGATCCACCAAACGGCATACGTAATGAATTTGAACCCGCGTGTTTCATCAAATCGTCCGGCTGCTTTTACCAGGCCCAGGTTTCCTTCATTTATCAGATCAGGCAAACTCAACCCCCTGTTTTGGTATTGTTTGGATACCGAAACCACAAATCGCAGGTTTGCTTTTATGAGCGTATTCATGGCTTCCCGGTCGCCTGCCCTGATACGCCTGCAAAGCTTTTCTTCTTTTTCGGAAGTCAACAATTTTACTTTGCTGATTTCCTGCATGTATCTTTTCAGCGACAATGAATCGAG
>CAYRBS010000033.1:0-12329 GCA_964422335.1 uncultured Mariniphaga sp.
AATACGGCACCCGCTGTTTTGTAATTTCGTTCAAAACAACGGAAAAGATGAACAGTCTGCGCCATCAGTCCGCCGGTTCCAGGGCTACGCTCACATAATTTTCAAAGTCGAAATATTTTTCAAATGCCTTTTGTACGGATTCAACCGTGAGGCCATTCACCAAATCCTGAAAAGTACCAAACTCCGAGAAGTCGCCATTTTTCAGGTAATAGGTATTGCTCAGGATGTTAAGCCAGAAATTATTTTCGCGCATGGAAACTTCCCGGTCGCGCAACATTTTCTCTTTTGCTTTTGCCAGTTCTTCATCGCCGGGGCCATTTTTTATAAAGTCGTTAATTTCATCAAAAACGGCCTGTTTCAGTTCATCCAGTTTTTCGGGATCGGTTCCGTACTGAATGGAGATGGTATATTCTTCATCGGGATACTTCGAAGAAGAAGGCCGGGCGCGAATGGAATAAACGCTGCTTCTTTCTTCCCGGATAACTTCTATGAGGCGGGTTGAAAGAATACGGCCGACAGCATTGAGTTCGATGGTATTTTGGGATGAATAGTCAAAATCGCCGTGAAACACAATGCTTTGGATACTTTTTTCTTCCTCACCTTTTTTTACCGTTTTCTCCACCACGCCACCGGGTGGGTCAATCTCCAGGTTGCGCCAGTTTTCTTTTTCTTCCTGAAAAGGAATTCCGCCAATGTATTTCTCCACCAGTGGTTTCAATGTATCGGGGTCGATGTTTCCAACGAAAAAGAAATTAAAATCGGCTGCATTGCGAAAGCGCTCCTGCCCGATTTGTTTAATACGCTGAAAATCGGCTTCCGTCAACAACTCTGCAGACATTGGCCGGGCGCGCTCGTGATAGTTTGCCAGCACCGTGCTCAGGGTATCCTGAAAGGCAGACTCGGGCGATGCGGCCCTGTTTTGAAGCATACCTTCCATTCGCGACATAAACGACTGAAAACTTATTTCATCGAACCGTGGCTGGGTGAAATAAAGGTAAACCATTTGCAGCATGGTTTCTACATCTTCCACGGAAGCATTTCCGCTGAACCCTTCCCGCAACTGCGAAACGTACGGAGAAAGATTAAACACCTTGTCGGACAGCATCTTATCGAGGGTAACATTATCAAATCCTGCAATTCCACTCATGGACATAATGTTTGCTGCCAGATCGGCTGAAATATCATCTTCAGCCCCGTAAAGGGAAGTCCCTCCGGGGCTCCAGGCGCTAAACAAAATTTCATCGTCTTTAAAATCGGTTGTTTTCACTACCACTTTGGCGCCGTTTTTCAAGGTCCATTCCGTCGCATCTACTTTTTCAAGCGGACGTTCTTCAGTCACGGGATTACCTTCAGGCTCATCCAACACAAGGGGAATGTCCGACACGGTATCTTCATAAGGCTCCACCTCCGCTTCTTCCACTTCATCAAGCAGGGTAAAGATTTCCTCCTTTTCAGGCACTTTTACCCCTTCCATTTCGGGTGCGTTTACCACTACCACTCTGTTTTTCTTCGTTATCCACTTTTCGGCAAGGGCGTTCACCTCCTCCAGCGAAATTTCGGGCAAAAATGTTTTATAGTATTCATATTCTTTTTCAATCCCGGGGATGGGCTCTTCGGTCATCAGGAAATTCCGTTTATACTCTTCCGCGTAATTAATTGATTTTTGTTTTTCGCGTTCTTTATAGGCCCTTTCCATGTAATTTAAAAGCGATTTCTTTTGCCGTTCGAGTTCCGTAAGCGTAAAACCAAACTTTTTCACCCGTTGGTTTTCCAGAAGAACTGCTTCCAGCCCTTTCTCAATTTTACCGTTGTGACACACGGCAATTGACTGGTAAACACTGAGGGGGCCAAACAACTCAGAAAAAGAAGATTGACCTTGTATAAACGGAGGATCGGCCACCTGGGTTTTTTCGGCAAGGCGGTTGTTAATCATGGAATTGTAAAGGCTATGTAAAATTGATTTTCGGTAATCGGCCACTGTTTTGGCTTTTTCAAGCGGGTGTTTATAAAAAACAAATGCTACCGGATATTGTGCTTCCTTGTCGGTAGCTATGCTCACCAGCGTTTCATCATGTGGCGGAATATCGTAGTATTTTTTTTCGCGGGTTTTTTCTGCCGGCTCAATCTGCGAGAACTTCTCTATTACTTTTTGTTCCATTTCCTCCTGGTCGAAATCGCCCACCACAATTACCGCTTGCAAATCGGGGCGGTACCAGTCGTTACGGAAACGGCGCAATGTTTCAGGAGGTGCATCTTCGATGATATCGATTTCACCAATGGGAAGCCTGTCGGCATATTTTGAGTCGTGCAGGAAAACCGGCAGCCATTCCTGCTGCATCCGGAAACTGGCATTGCGGCCACCGCGCCATTCTTCACGAATCACACCCCGCTCTTTTTCAATCTCCTCATCCGAATCGGTTACCTGGTCGGCCCAGTCGTAGAGTACCTGCAATCCCTGTTCCATGTAAAGCATAGAATCAAGCGGCACTTTCAGCATATAAACGGTTTCATCGAAACTGGTATAGGCGTTAATTTCAGGCCCAAACTCCATTCCAATGGATTCGAAATATTTTATCAAATCATTTTTGGGAAAATTCTTGGTGCCATTAAATGCCATGTGTTCAGCAAAATGAGCCAATCCCTTTTGGTCGTCGTCTTCATCTACCGAACCGGCCTTCACAATCAGCATCAGTTCGGCCCTGTTTTGGGGTTCACTGTTGGCACGAACATAGTAGGTCATGCCGTTATCCAACACCCCTTTCGATACTTTCGGATCAACGGGGATCGGGTCATTCAGGTCGATATTTTGCTGCGCACCGACCCAACATGCGCTAAACATGAAAATTGCAATTATTAAATACTTCATTATTGACTGTTTAAACTTTATTTCAAAAATAAGTAATCCTGCTTTCCGGAACATTACAACAAACTATTTCAACAACGGTTGAACAGCATGGGCAAACGCATCCTCCTCGTTGGTGGGAACAGCTGAAAACCGGTGTTTTATGGCAACCGGGGCATTGCCGGTAATAAACGATTGTGCGGTAAAATCAAGCAAGTCGAGGTCGTTGTAATCGTTTCCGATGCCAAAAGTTTCACCGGGATGGATATTGAGCAGGCTGCACAGATGATGAACGCCATTCCCTTTGGAAACCTCTTCATGAAAAACTTCTACCCAAATATACCCTTTGGTAACAGGCGAAGAAGAACGGATTACCCTGATTTTATCGCCCTGCATTTCTATTTCATTTTTTAAATTCCCGAAATTGGAATCGTTTTCAGGAATAATCAACATAAACTGGCAAAGCCCGCTTTCCAGGTTCCCGTTTTCCGGTAACGGTTCTGCATACGAATTATGGAACGAAAAATACCGGTTAAATTCCTCACACTCCTGCTGCCCCCGGTGGTACCATAACTGATGATTTTCGGGTGCAGGCGCAAACGCATAAAAATTGTAATCCTTCTGCCTGAAATATTGAATGAGCTGGTTTGCCGGCTCCCGGTTGATATTCCGGTTAAATATATGTTGCTGTTTTTTCCAGTCAAAAATGCCGGCACCCGATGAATAAACAATATAATCGAACGGCACACTTTGGGGAATAACCTCCATTACCTTACGCAGGTTCCTGCCGGTAGCCACCACCCGGGTGATGTTTTTTGCACCCAGCATATGCAGCGCCTCCAGATTCCCGGCGCTGATGCTCCGGTCGTCTTTCAAAAACGTCCCGTCAAGATCGGTTGCTACAAGTTTTATGTTGTTTCTGTTCATAGGGGTCAAAATTAATATTTTTAGAGGAACCGGTTTCTATATTTTCAACCGGACATATTCCCTGTTGGTCGAAATTATTTTAAGTTTCATCCTTCACTCGTTACATTTACATA
Source organism: uncultured Mariniphaga sp. (assembly GCA_964422335.1). Lineage (GTDB taxonomy): Bacteria > Bacteroidota > Bacteroidia > Bacteroidales > Prolixibacteraceae > CAYRBS01. Next base: position 3,883 of record CAYRBS010000033.1, read on the forward strand.
AACTATTATCTTTGTCGTTTATTAAAAAATCGAAAACAAAAAATAACATGAAGTTAGCGCTGATAGGTTATGGGAAAATGGGCAGGGAGATTGAAAAAATTGCCGTTTCCCGCGGCCATAAAATCGAGCTCATTATTGACATTGACAACCCGAATGATTTAACTGTTGAAAACCTCCGGAAGTGTGATGCAGCCATTGAATTTACTATTCCGGCCTCGGCGGTAGAAAACTATTATAAATGTTTTGAAGCCGGTATCCCGGTGGTGAGTGGCACAACCGGCTGGCTCGACCGTCGCAGCGAAGTTCACCAAAAATGCAGGGAATCCAACGGCACCTTTTTTTATGGAAGCAACTTTTCGGTAGGAGTAAACCTGTTTTTCGAGCTAAACCGGATGCTGGCACGGCTGATGGCGCCCCGCACCGAATACAAACCGGAAATGACCGAGGTACACCACACCCAGAAACTCGATGCCCCCAGCGGAACAGCCATTAGCCTGGCTGAAGACCTGATTGATATTTTACCCGGAACCAAAGCCTGGGTAAACAACAGCGAAGCTTCTGATAATGAATTGCCTGTAAAATCGGAACGAACAGGGGAAGTGCCCGGCATACATACCATTAAATACGATTCGGATGTGGATTACATTGAAATTACCCACAGCGCCAAAAGCCGCAAGGGATTTGCCCTTGGAGCTGTGCTGGCAGCCGAATACAGCCTCGGTAAAAAAGGCCTCCTCTCCATGAAAGAAATGTTAAAAATTTAATTCCTTGAAAATGATAAAAGAAATCTTAACCAACAAGTGGTTTAAATTCGCCACAGTTGGCGCTCTCTACACCCTTTGGGTAATTTGGCTCGGCAATTTTTGGTGGCTCATCGGGCTGGGCATAATCTTCGATGTTTACATCACGGAAAAAGTCCACTGGGCCTTTTGGAAAAAGAAAAACCCGCCCGGAGGAAAACAAACCAAAGTAGTAGAATGGGTGGATGCCATTATTTTTGCGGTTATTGCTGCTACCTTCATCCGCATGTTTTTTATTGAAGCTTACACCATCCCGACTTCTTCGATGGAAAAATCGATGCTGGTAGGCGACTACCTTTTTGTGAGCAAAGTGGCCTACGGCCCCAAAACGCCCAATACACCGCTGTCGTTTCCGTTTGTGCACAACACCATGCCGCTGACGCGAACAAAAAAATCGTATGTAGAGTGGATCAAACGTCCCTACAAACGGTTGAAAGGATTTGGACAAGTTAAAAATGACGACGTGGTGGTTTTCCATTTCCCCGAAGGCGACACGGTAGCCCTGTACCTGCAAAACCAAAGCTATTATCAATTAAAAAGAACATACGGCAGGGAACGGATATGGGAAGACCCGCGCAACTTCGGCGAGGTAGTGGCGCGGCCGGTTGACAAACGCGAAAATTATATTAAACGGTGTATTGGAATTCCGGGCGATGTGGTTGAAATGTCTAACGGGGAGGTAACTGTTAACGGCCAGCCACAGCAAAAATTTGAGGGAATACAATACAACTACATTGTAAAAACCAACGGAACAGCCATTAACAGAAGGGCGCTCGACCGGCTGAACATCTCAAATGCCGACCGCAGTGTAATGTCAGGCGACCAGTATATGTTTCCGCTCACCGAATCGAACACAGAAAAGCTGAAAGAATTTGCCAATGTTACATCGGTTGAAAGAATACAGGAAGAACCGGGAGAATGGGATTCCAACATATTCCCGCAGGATAAAAACTATCCCTGGAATGTTGACAACTTCGGTCCGTTAACCATTCCGGCTAAAGGTGAAACCGTGGAACTTACCACTGAAAACCTCCCGTTGTACCGCCGGATAATTAAAGTTTACGAAAATAACCAATTGGAAGTGAACGGCGATATCATTCTTATAAACGGGGAAGAGGCTTCCAGTTATACCTTTAAAATGGATTACTACTGGATGATGGGCGATAACCGGCATAACTCAGCCGACTCGCGCTACTGGGGATTTGTTCCCGAGGATCATGTCGTGGGTAAAGCAAGCTTCATCTGGCTTTCGCTCGACAAAGACAAATCCCTGCTGAAAAAAGTCAGGCTCAGGAGGATGTTTCAATTTGTAAATTAGATATTTCAAAATATATTTTTCAAAAGGATAGCAGAAATCTGTTATCCTTTTTTTATCTTCGGATAAAAATTAAACGCTATGCATGCCATCATCATTATTCTTCTCATTTTAGCCATCTTATTGGTAGTTTTTACCCTGCAGAACTCTTTTGAAATAACCATCAGTGTTTTTTTCTGGGAAATCCCGAACGCCCCCCTCGTGTTGGTGCTGCTTTGCTGTGTTTTACTGGGATACCTGCTGGGAGCCATCTATTTCTACCCCCGCCTGTGGACATTGAAAAAAGAGTACAGGCAGGCCGTTAAAGCCAGAAAAAAAATGGAGGAACAATTGGATTCACAGGAACATCCTGCCGAAAAACCCGGCCCCGAAGGGATTGATTTGGATGTGGACGATGAAGATGATGAAGAACGGGGATTTTTCAGGGAGTAAAATGGACAATAACAAAAATATTCTTCTGAGCACAGCCTATTTTCCACCATTACAGTATTTTACCCGGCTGGTGCAATTTGAAAAAGTTTACCTGGAACAGTTTGAAAATTTTACGAAACAAACCTACCGCAACCGGTGCGAAATTTTAGGCGCCAACGGGCCCGTTTCGCTGGTTGTGCCGGTAGTAAAAGGCCGCGGCAAAAAAATAAAAATTAAAGACCTCCTGATTTCATACGACACTGACTGGCAGCGCAACCACTGGCGGACCATTTTTTCAGCCTACAACTCCTCCCCTTTTTTTGAATTTTACAAAGACGATATTTATCCTTTTTTTGAAAAACGCCGGAAGTTCCTGTTTGATTTGAACCTGGCCATTCTCGAAACCCTTTGCGATTTGCTGGAAATTGAACACAACCTGGTTTTAACAGCCAATTTTGAAGAAGTGCCCGGAAAAACGCTGAATTTCCGGGAGGCGATTTCACCCAAAAAACAAAAAACACTCCCCGATCCCCAGTTTCAACCGCAGGAGTACACCCAGGTTTTTTCAGAAAAATTTGGGTTTGTTCCCAACCTCAGCATCCTGGATTTGCTGTTTAACGAAGGGCCAAACAGTTACAATGTATTGCAGAAATCCTTTCTGCCTTAACCGAAAAAACAATCTGGCCGGAGTAAGTCAGGTTTCCGGGGCAAAAAACTCATCCAATACCTGACGGTGATCGAAAGCCAGTTCCGGAAGTTCATTTACCGGGAACCATTTTGCACGAGCGGCATCGTCGCCGCCTTTTACCTGCTTTCTTTCGGACAATTCAGCGGAAAAAACCACTGAAATGGTGCGGTGACGGGGGTCGCGGTCGATGGCATCGTAGGTTTTGAACTGATTCATTTTTTTCACCTCCAGGCCGGTTTCTTCCCGGAGTTCGCGTTTGCAAGCGGTTTCCAGCAGTTCGTCTATGTTAACAAAACCTCCGGGAAGCGCCCATTTTCCTTTAAACGGTTCATTCCCCCGTTGAATCAACAGTACCGAAAAAGTATCGTTTTCTTTCACAAACACCAGGGCATCAACGGTAAGCGCCGGACGGGGATAGCGGTAATTATACATTAGCTTCGCCTCCCTGTTTTCCAGTATTTCACAACTAAAAACAACACGAACACAAAAATAAGGAGATAAATAAGCAGTTCAATTCGTTCCATTATGGATGATCACTTTCTTCATTACACGCATTTTGTGGGTGTAACGTTTCAAATCCACATTAAAAATTCCAAACTGATCGACATTATCGATGCGTACTTTACCTGAAGCATGGATAATTTTATTCCGTTTCCAGAGGATTCCCACGTGAACAATGTTTCCCTCCTCGTCGTCGAAAAAAGCAAGATCGCCGGGTTCGGTTTCATCCACAAAACTCAGTGGCACACCCATTTTCACTTGTTCGCTGGCATCGCGTGGAATCCGCAGGCCAATCATTTTGTAAATAATTTGTGTGAACCCGCTGCAATCGATCCCAAATGGCGAACGCCCTCCCCAAAGGTAAGGGGCGTTAAAATATTTCAGTGCCTGCCTGATAACCAGCCCGCGGGGGTCTTTCCGCTTCCCGTAAAAAATTTCACCGGTCGATTTGTAGGTATCTTTGTTTACCGTAAATTCCTTCAGATAGGGCCTCCAGATGGGGAGCGTGCTGCCGGCCACCAGCATCAGGTTCTGGTCGGCATTTACCGGCACCAGGTTGATGATATCTCCGGAAACTGCAAAAGCCCGTTTCTCCAGTTTTTTAAACGTACGTATATGAACAGGGGTAATCATTTTGCTGTCAATCCAACCTTCGTAACCATCCCAGGCCAGTTTCACATAGCTCCATCCCACCATTTCCTCTATAATCTCAAAATGCTCGCCAAACAACACCTGGGTGACCATTTCACTTTTTTCAGAAGGCTCTTTTCGCACTGGAATCAGGCTTAAACCGGAAATACCGTAGTTCATCCAATTAATTTCTTAATTTTATTTCGAAAAAACTATATTGCATGTTTTATGCATGAGTACAAAACTATGAAAAAAATCGGTGTGCCATGAACCGGGCATTTTGTTATTTGTCTGTTTTATTTTCACATCCGTTAATGTGTGAAAAATTTAAAGGTGAATTAAAACACAACATTTTTCGAATATGAATACATTTTTCTTAAAAAAGCTGAAAAAATATTCCCGTATATTTTACTGGATTTTTGTTTTCCTGGTAACTGCGGTGTTGCTTTTTCTTGTACTGCCCGGCGAACCGAAATTCCAATACGAATACCAGAAAGGATTTCCATGGAGCCACGAAAACCTGGTGGCGCCCTTCGATTTTGCCATCTTAAAAACCGCCGAAGAAATTGAGCAGGAAGAGGAAGAACAAATGCAATCTGTTTTGCCCTATTTCACCTTCGACACCACACTGATAAACAGCCAGTTGAATCAATTGGAAAATAAACTGCAAAGCCTGACCGACTCTACCGGAGAAGATCATCCTGGGTTTAATTCAGCCATAAAAACGGAATTCAAAAAAATTTACCAAAACGGAATTCTGCCGCGATCTCCAGAAACCTACAGCGTTTTGGAAGGAAAACCTGAAATAAGAAAACGGACCGGCAACCTGGTGGTTCAAACCGATGTCGATAATATTTATTCTGAAAAAACAGCTTACAACGAAATTCAAAGCAAACTGAAAGAGCTTGTGCAGGAATACCCTGAAGCAGAAGACAAGTTACAGGATATCGAATGGGAAAAATACATCAGCTCGAACCTGGAATACGACGATGAAACAACCCAGCGGGAGATGGACGAAGTTGCAGAAAACATCTCAAACACCAGGGGGATGGTGCAGGCCGGAGAACGCATTATTTTACAGGGGGAAATTGTAAACGACGAAAAATTTCAGGTACTGGAGTCGCTAAAAGCAACATACGGAAAGGAGCGGGGCAGCAGCATCAGCCACTACATGTTATCGATAGGCAAAGGGGTACTCGTTTTGGTTTTTATGATTTTACTCTTCACTTTCCTTTATATTTACCGGCTCGATATTCTGCACCAGTTCAGCAAACTTTCGTTTTTACTGCTGTTCATGGTCTCCATGGTTTTTCTCAGCAATTTTGTCAACACCTTCCCTACCCTGCATATTTACCTTGTGCCGTTTGCCATTTTTCCTATTGTGGTGCGTACTTTTTTCGATTCGCGAACAGCCATTTTTACACTGATTATAGCCACATTGCTCACCGGTTTTTATGCACCAAACAATTATGAATTTGTGTTGATGCAGGTTACTGCCGGCGTGGTGGCTGTTTTCAGCCTGAATAAAATGCACCGCCGGGGGCATCTGATAATGGCGGCAATTTGGGTATTTGTAACGTATGCACTGGTTTTTTCCGCCCTGGAATTGATTTACGAAGGCACCATTTTATCCATCAACATCAAAACATTACAGTGGTTTGGCCTCAGCAGTGTGCTCATCCTGCTGGTTTACCCGCTCGTATTTATATTTGAAAAAATATTTGGATTTGTTTCCGATGTCACCCTCATCGAATTGTCGGATACCAACCAGCCGCTGTTGCGCAAGCTGGCCGAAAAAGCACCGGGCACATTTCAACATTCGATGCAAATTGCCAACCTGGGCGAAGAAATAATCCTGAAAATTGGCGGGAACCCCTTTTTGGTGCGCGCCGGGGCCCTTTATCATGATATCGGAAAAATTGCCCGTCCCGGTTTTTTTATTGAAAACCAGGCGATGGGTATCAATCCGCACGATAAAATAAACTATAAAAAAAGTGCCGAAGTGATCATCGACCACGTAAAAAACGGTGTTAAAATGGCAAAAAAATACAAACTGCCCGAAGCGCTGTTAGAATTTATTGCCACCCACCACGGAACCACCAAAGTACAATATTTCCTGGTAAAACATCAGGAAGAAAACCCCGACGAAGAGGCAAATGAAAATTCGTTTATGTATCCCGGCCCCCTGCCACGAACCAAGGAAGCAGCCGTGGTAATGATTGTCGATGGCATCGAGGCCGCCTCGCGCAGCCTGAAAGAAAAAAGCCTGAAAAACCTGGAATCGTTAATCAATAACATGATTGACCAAAAAATCAGGGACAAACAACTGGAATTTTCCGATTTGACTTTCCGCGATATTAATATTATAAAAGAAACGTTACTTAATAAACTGATAAACATATACCATGTGAGGATTGAGTATCCAAAAGAAAAAGAGAAAAGTTCAAACAAACAAGAAAATAATTAGTTTTGTTGACGAATATGGGAAGAAGATGTAGTATGACGCGATGGAAAAAAAATAGTATCCTGTTTGTTTTACTGGCCGTAATTGTTGGAGTGGGCTGCAGGGAAAATCCGCTTCCAACACCCGAACCGCCTGAAAATGAAAATCAACAGGAAAAAGCCTCCGAACGGGTTCAAAAAATTAACACATTCATAGAGGATGTAATGACGGATGTTTACCTGTGGTACAAAGAAGTTCCATCTATCGACATCAGATACGAACCCGATCCCAAAGCATATTTCGAGAAATTACTCTACCACGAAGACAAGTGGTCGATTGTAACCGATGACATTGAAGCCCTTGAGAGCAGTTTCGAGGGGGTTGAAACCTCGTTTGGTTATTCACTCGCTTTTGGCCGTTTTTCGAACACGGGTGACATTTTTGCCCTGGTAGAGTTTGTTTATCCCAACACTCCCGCCTCGGAAGCAGGAATGGAAAGGGGCGATATTATTGTGCAGATGAATAATGCAGATATTACGGACGACAATTATACCGATTTGCTGTATGAAAAAAACATAACTATTTCGCTGGGAATCCTCGGCGACGAAGGCATATCTGTGGATACGAATTCCATTGACCTGACCGCACGGGAGTTGAACCTGAATCCCGTTCTTATAACCGATATAATTGAACACGAAGGGCATAAAATAGGCTATCTTTTTTACGCCCAGTACATTTCCAACTATAACACCAGCCTCGATTCGGCTTTCCGGTATTTTTCGGATGAAGGCGTTTCCGATTTGGTGGTAGATTTACGTTACAATCCGGGTGGAAGCACCAACGCCGCCCAACACCTTTGCAGTTCGGTAGCCCCGCTAAGTGTTGTAAATTCAAAAGAAACCCTGGTAACCTTTCAATGGAATGACAAATACCAGGAGTACTGGGAATCAGAAAATATTACCAGCCAGCTAAAAGTGTCTTTTACCGATACTACATCCGTTAAAATGGGCCTCGACAAACTGCATATACTCACCGGGCAGGGCACAGCCTCTGCTGCTGAACTTACCATTACCGGGCTTAAACCTTATATGAATGCCGTTACGGTGGGTGAAACCACTTACGGAAAATACACCGCTTCCATTACGCTTAAACCGGAAGATTTCTATGAAAACTCCCGGTATTACAGGGATTTTGAAAACTGGGGAGTTCAGCCCATTGTTTTGCGTTATGCCAACTCGCTGGGCGAAACAGATTTTAAAAATGGCTTTCAGCCCGATATTCCGGCAGAAGATGATTTATTTTCCGGAATTCCGTTGGGTGACAAACAGGACCCGTTGATAAAAGCTGCCATTGAGGACATTACCGGAACAGAAATAGTTGCCATGAAAAAAGCAAAGGTGAGCATGCCCTTCACCATTTTCGATCGTGGCTTTTCAAAATTCGATGCCAACAAACGTGAAATGTTGCTCGATAAAACTGATTTAAGCCCGTTAAAAGAATAACGGCCATTTTAAATTCCCGGTATGAATTTCTGTTACTCGCGGTCAACCGTACCGAGGCCTTCAATATTTTGTGTAACTTTTGGGTCGCCCCGGTATTTCACCTTTCCCGCACCCTTAATTTGAGCATGCAACGTGTTGGTGGCGTGAACCTTTCCTG
>CAYRBS010000033.1:12429-16565 GCA_964422335.1 uncultured Mariniphaga sp.
TTTCCCGCACCCTTAATTTGAGCATGCAACGTGTTGGTGGCGTGAACCTTTCCTGTACCAACACCTTCAATTTTAAAATCCACATCCCTGGTTTTCAGTCCGGCAGCATTGACATGCCCGGCACCGGAAAGCCGCACGTTAAGCGATTCTGCCACCCCGCTAAGTTCGCACAATACTCCGCCCCTGCTTTCAACACCTAAATCGCGGACTTTTAATTTCAAATTCACTTTTGTACCCCCTTCCAGCAACATATAAAGTCGCTCCAAATCGAGGTAACCCCGTGTATCCAGGTTTATACCTCCAAAAACATGGAGCTTATCCAATGATTTAAAAGTGATATATAATGTTACCCGGCTGAAATCGAAAGGCTTCCGGTCAACATGAAGGTGCAGCAATCCGAGATCGTTGCTAACATTCAGGTATTCAAATGCCCGGGAATCGGATGCCCTCACTTCGAGGGAGTTGGTGGTACCCTGAATCAGCTCCACACCAAAGGCGCCTTCCAGAAACAACCCGGTAAATTCGCCCGTTTCGTAAATTTTCGATTCCCTGTTATCATCCTGTCCGCTGCTGCTAAACGGAAGAAACATGCTCATAAAAAATACAAACACAATGGGCAAACTATACTTTACTGAAGATTTTCGGTTCATCTTTTTGTTTTTTAATTGAATAAAAATGATGGAACAAATTTAGGGAGAATTGCCTGAATTCCAGCCATAATTTCGGCGAACAGCCCATAAATGATGACAAACAAGGAATCCACTCACTTATTCAGCCGTGTAATAAAAGCCAACCCGTAAAAAAGAAGGAAATAAAGGACCACTATGATAAACACATCCATAAAAACAAACCGGGGCTGCGTCAAAAACATCCGCCCAACATACACCAGCGAAACAACCACAAGCGCAAAAAGAATTTTTACGGCATTTTGCGATACCCCCCGGATCAACCGGGCCGAAAAACCTATCCAGGTAATTCCAAATGCCAGCAATGCCATCCCTTCGCCACCATGGCCGGCATTTAACCTTACATATCCCCAGATGGTTGGCAGAATGCCGGCAATAAGCATCCCCCGGGCGATACTTTTTCTTATTTTGGCGCGGAGGTGCTCGTTTTCAATTTCAGGAATAAATTTTCGTTTGATGGGTTCTTCGCGGAATTCCGGGCCAACCAAGTCATCTTCCGACCCGATAAGCCCCCTGTCAACGGCTTCGTGAATGGCTACCCGCACAGCATCTGCCTGGTAATAACGGCGTTTCCTCAGTACTTCTTTCAGTTGATCATCATTCTTCTCCCCCATTACCTCTTCAAAACTGATTTTTTGTTTTGCCGTTTTTGATTTTTCAGGCATTTTCCAATACTTTTATAATTTCAAAACAAATAAAACAGAAAATTGTCATATAGTTAAATTTGTAAAACCTTAAAAATAAAATTACATGTATAATTTCGAGTACAAAAACCCGGTAAAAATAATATTCGGAAAAGGGAGCATTCCCAAAGTGGCCGGAGAAATTCCTCAAAACGCGAAAGTTTTAATGACTTACGGCGGAGGGAGTATAAAACGTAACGGAGTTTACGAACAGGTAAAAAATGCGTTGAAAGATTTCGAGTTACTGGAGTTTGGTGGAATTGAACCAAACCCGCACTACGAAACATGCATGGAGGCCATTGAATTGGTAAAAAAGGAAAAAGTGGATTTCCTGCTTTCAGTGGGCGGAGGTTCCGTGCTCGATGCCACTAAATTTATTGCTGCCGGCGCTTTGTATCCGGGCGACGATCCATGGGATTTTCTTTCACACCGGTTTGAAATTGAGGTGGAAAAAGCCCTGCCCTTGGGAGCTGTGTTAACCCTCCCTGCCACCGGTTCCGAAATGAATGGGAACTCTGTAATCACGCGTGTTTCCACCCAGGAAAAGATGGCATTTGGTTCTCCCAAAGTAATGCCTCAGTTCTCGGTGCTCGACCCCGAATGTGTACTATCACTTCCTGACCGCCAGGTAGCAAACGGCATTGCCGACGCGTTTGTGCATGTAATGGAACAATACCTGACCTACCCCGTAAATTCACCCCTGCAGGACCGGTTTGCCGAAAGTATTCTGCATACGTTAATTGAAGAAGGCCCCAAAGTGCTGGCCAACCGATCGGATTACGACGCGGCAGCCAACTTTATGTGGAGTGCCACCATGGCGCTGAACGGATTGATTGCCGTTGGGGTGCCGCAAGACTGGGCTACCCACCTTATCGGACACGAATTAACGGCATATCACGGTATCGATCATGCCCGCACCCTGGCCATCGTTCTTCCCGGAATGATGCACATTAAACGCGACAATAAAAAAGAAAAAATCCTGCAGTACGGCGAACGTATTTGGGGAATTAATGAGGGAACATACGATGAACGTATTGACAAAACCATTGCAAAAACCGTTGAGTTTTTCGAGTCACTCGGTATCCCAACTACCCTGCCGCAATACGATGTGCCTGCTGAAACCATCGGGAAAATAACCAACCGTTTCAAAAAACGGGACAGCAAATTAGGTGAAAAATCTGACATTGATTACAACGAGGTAGAGGCAATTTTGGAGGACAGGTTGTAGCCGGAAGGTAGCAGCAGTTACCAAAAAATATTAACAGATCCCCGGTTTGACGATTTATGAAAAACAAGGGAATAATTATCCGTTTTCCCGGATGTAATCCAGAATGAGTGCATCATAATTCTCCCTTAGTTTTTGGACAACCGGGTTCTGTGAATCGAATTTCCAGTCTTCAATTTTTGCGACGGGCAAAATTTTAGGCGAGGTACCGGTAATAAAAGCTGCCTGGAAAGAAGATATATCATCTAATCCAATTTCCTGCTCGCGAAACGGGATACCTGCATCGTTTGCCAGCTGAATGGTTTTCTGGCGTGTAATTCCCATTAAAACCTTGTTCCCGGGAGGGGTGACAAGACAGCCGTTATCTACAAAAAACACATTACTGCGGCTGCCTTCCGTTATCCGTCCCGAATGATTTATGAGCAAAACTTCGTAGTAGTTCTGTTTTTCTATCAGTTCGTCTGCCCGCTGCCGTACGGGAGTTTGAAATACTTTCGCATTGGGATTCCGGCGTTCGGCCTTTAAAATACCACAGGAAATGCCCGTTTTGTACCACTTTTCATCGGGGTAATTATGCGAAATGAAAAATGCTTTCAGGTTGGTTTTGCACGATAAAAGAATGTTCCCTTCCGAAACCCGGTTCCGGACAATCAATTCTGCCAGATACCCGGCAATTTGTTCTCCGGTAAACCGGATAGATTTCCCGGCAAGTTTAGCAGAAGTGAAAAACCGCTCAAGGTGCTCCTTTAGAAACAACGGAACTCCATCTGCAACGCGCAGTACCTCATAAACACCTCCGGCATTTTCAGATACCCGAAATTCAGTATTCGGCGTAATCTTGCCGTTGTAAACAAAAAAGCGATGCAGCGGAAAATATACCATCTTTCAATTTTGGAGCTCAATGTAATAATTTTTGAAAAGATGGAGTCAAAAATTGTATTTTAGCAAAAAATGCCGGGGATGAATGAGCATGAAAAAATACCGGAAATCAGTTATCCAATTACCTTCAACCCCCACAAACATCATCTCGGTTTCCTGAAAAAACAAATCGGGAAGTGGAAAAAGCTTGCCTGGCCGGAAGTGGAAAAAGAAATGCGCTGCATTGGCAACAACCTCATCGACGTTTACTGCGGAAAACTTACGGTGGAAGAAATCTGCCGTGAATGCCGGGTATTTGCACAAAAAGAAAATATTACCTCCCCTGAAAACCTGGCAAAATGGCTGCACCCGCTCGAATTTCGGAAAACCAACCTTTCAGATAATTCGCTTTGGGTTATAAAACAAGGGCTGGATGACGAGCGCTTTCTGCATATCCATCCGGCAAAATATTCCCGGTTTACAGTCAGGGTGAGGGCCACCACGCTAAAAACGGTAGCGGCGCTGAAAACCTTACAACCCGAAATGGAGGCAACCGGGCTAAACCTCCAATCGGTGAATCGTATCCGAACAGAAAACCTGGGACTTTCGCCCGTAAAAGCACTTGAAAAAGGGAAAGGAATTGCAAGGTTGTGGGAACTTTTCAACTTGCCCTGATTTTTTAAG
>CAYRBS010000034.1:0-2578 GCA_964422335.1 uncultured Mariniphaga sp.
CAAAAAAATCTTTTCTACCTTTGTTTTCCAGAAAAAGCATTTACATGAATCCGAAAATTACCGAAATAATCGCCCGCGAACTGGGCGTTGACACAAGGCAGATAACAAACACCTTAGATTTACTAAAAGAAGGGGCCACCGTACCTTTTATTTCCCGTTACCGGAAAGAGCGTACCGGAAGCCTCGATGAGGTGCAGGTTTTGCAAATTAAAGAGCAGGGTGAAAAACTGGAAGAACTGGAAAAGCGCAAGGAAACTGTTCTGAAAACCATTGGCGATCAGGAGAAGTTGACTCCTGAACTGAAAGCCCGGATTGAAAACTGTTACGATCCGGTGGAACTGGAAGATATTTATCTGCCTTACAAACCCAAACGGCGCACAAAAGCAACCATTGCCCGCGAACGGGGGCTCGAGCCGCTGGCTAAAATTATTATGAAACAACAGGAACGCGATCCGGAATACCGTGCCGGAGCATTCCTGAATGAGGAAGTGAACTCCGTGGAAGATGCCCTGGCCGGAGCACGGGATATTATTGCCGAATGGATAAGCGAAAATGAAAAGGCCCGGAATATTGTTCGGCGTGAATTTGAAAAAGGAGCTTTTATTTCTTCAAAAGTGATAAAAGGAAAAGAGGAAGAAGCGGCCAAGTACCGCGATTATTTCGATTGGAACGAGCCGCTGAAAAAATGCCCTTCTCACCGTTTGCTGGCCATGCGCCGGGGTGAAAATGAGGGGTTTCTGCGCGTTTCGGTGAAACCTGAAGAAACCAGGCCACTGGAGCACCTGCACCGTTTTTTTGTGAAGGGGCAAAACGAAAGTGCACATCAGGTGGAAATGGCTGTAAAAGACAGCTACAAACGGCTCATCGAGCCTTCAATCGAAACAGAATTTTCACAGCTTTCCAAAGAAAAGGCCGACGACGATGCCATTGGTGTTTTTGTTGGTAACCTGCGGCAACTGCTGCTGGCGCCTCCACTTGGGCAGAAACGGATTTTGGCCATTGACCCCGGTTACCGTACCGGCTGTAAAGTTGTTTGCCTCGACGACCAGGGCAACCTGCTTCACAATGAAACCATTTATCCCCACAAACCCCAGGAAGATAAAAAAATGGCCGCAAAAAAAATAACGTCAATGGTGGAAGTTTATAAAATTGAAGCCATTGCCATTGGCAACGGTACAGCGGGGCGTGAAACCGAAAGTTTTATCAAGCGATTACGGTTCGACCGTGAATTGCGGGTGTATATTGTAAATGAAGACGGCGCCTCGGTGTATTCAGCATCCTCAGTGGCCCGCCAGGAATTTCCGCAATACGATGTTACTGTGCGTGGCGCGGTTTCCATCGGACGGCGGTTGATGGACCCGCTGGCCGAACTGGTGAAAATTGATCCGAAAAGCATTGGGGTGGGGCAGTATCAGCACGATGTGGATCAGAAGAAACTAAAAAACAGCCTCGATTCGGTAGTCGAGCTTAGCGTTAATGCAGTGGGGGTAAACCTGAATACGGCCAGCCAGCACCTGCTTACCTATATTTCCGGTTTGGGCCCGCAACTGGCACAAAATATAGTGGATTACCGAAAGGAAAAAGGTGTTTTTCACTCCCGCCAGGAGCTTAAAAAAGTGCAGCGAATGGGCCCGAAAGCTTTTGAGCAGGCAGCCGGTTTCCTGCGGATTCCCGACAGCAAAAACCCGCTGGACAATTCGGCTGTGCACCCCGAATCGTACCACATTGTGGAGCAAATGGCTGCCGACATGAACTGCCGGGTGAATGAGCTGGTGCAAAATGAAACGCTGGTGTCAAAAATAGACCTTTCAAAATATATCACTGCCGATGTTGGGCTGCCCACGCTTACCGATATAAAAAATGAGTTGCTCAAACCCGGGCGCGATCCACGGAAGCCCATCAGGGTTTTTGAGTTTGCCGATGGAATTTTTTCGATGGAAGACTTGCACGAAGGCATGGTTCTCCCCGGAATTGTGAACAATATCACCAACTTTGGGGCTTTTGTTGATATTGGTATTAAACAATCGGGGCTGATACATATTTCAGAAATGGCCGACCGGTTTATATCCGATCCGAACGAAATTGTAAAACTGCACCAACACCTGAAGGTGAAAGTGAAAGAAGTGGATATTTCCCGAAAAAGAATTCAGCTGTCGTTAAAAGGAGTGCCCCAGGAATAATACAAACCGGATTTTCACAACTCTGCTGAAAACTCTTTCAGCCATGCGCGCAGTGGCTGGCCAATTTCTTCGTGCATCAAACCGTAAATGATATTGGTTTTAAGGAAGTCGAGTTTGTTGCCGATATCGTAGCGGGTACCTTTGAACTGCAGTCCGTACATGGCGTATTTTTTTACCATGTCGCGCATGGCATCGGTTAGCTGAATTTCGTTGTTTTTTCCCGGTTGGGTTTTTTCGAGGTAAGTAAAAATTTCAGGGGTAAAAATATACCGGCTGGCAATGGCCAGGTTCGACGGTGCCTCTTCAATTCCGGGTTTTTCAATAAAATCTTCGGCAATGAGTACATTTTTTTCCAGCTTTTTGCCTTTTATCACCCCGTAGCGGTGTACACTTTTCAT
>CAYRBS010000034.1:2678-16211 GCA_964422335.1 uncultured Mariniphaga sp.
TCTTCCAGTTGCGGACTGCGGTCGAAATGTTCTTCGATGGCCCGTTTTCCTTTCCCGATGATCATCAGGATATCGGTAATGCCGCTGGCAACGGCTTCTTCCACTACATACTGAATCACCGGTGTGTCCACAATGGGAATCATCTCTTTGGGTTGCGACTTGGTAATGGGCAAAAATCGTGTTCCCCAGCCGGCGGCGGGGATGACAGCTTTTTTTATCATGTTGAAATCAATTTACAATGTTGGGTTTTATTACTTCAATATTTTTTTGAGCCAGGGTTTTTTCCAGTTGCCGGAACATTTCATCATTTTCGTAAGTGCCAATAATGGCGCCACCGGAACCGGTAAATTTGGCCGATGCGCCCACTGAACGGGCCGCCTCCACCATTTCAATGTTCCCCCTGGTAACCGGGATTAGACTCCGTCGCAGGTCGAAATTGGCATTTATCAGGTCAAACATCGTTTGCAAATTCTGTTTTTTCAGGGCTTCACGAAAACTTTCGGTGTAACCCGCCCATTGATTCATGGCTTTCAAAACTTTTTCTTCCCCAATGTTGAAACGGGCGCGCAGGTTGTTATGCAACACTTCGGTACCTTCCGAGAGGTTTTTGCGGAAAGCGATGTACATATTGGGAAACAGCGACGCATCAAGTACTTCGTAATTTCCATATCCCTGTTTGTCCATCATTTCCTTGTTGAAATCCATATAAACCGGTTTTCCGTATGCCTGAACCACGCGGTCCTGCAATCCGGCGGGAATGCCCAGTTCCTTGTTTTCCACACTTAGGACCAGGTTGGCCAAAATGGGTTTTGGAATGGCCACCCCGTAAAAGGAAATCAGCGCTTTCATGCAGGCGGTAATGATGGCGCTGCTGCCTGCCAACCCCAGTCGCAGCGGGATGTTCGAATCGTAGCGGATGGTAAAGTTGCGATCGTCAAGCTGAATGTTGCTCTCCTGGCAGTAGTCGAAAAACACTTTGATGGTTGCCTTCAGCAGCCGGATGCCCCCGTAATATCCCGAAAGATTTACATTTTCCACCAGCTCTTTGATGCTGTTAAAGCTGGTTTTGTCGAGCCGTTGCGGTTGGATATCCAGTTCGGGAGTTTGGTATAACTGTACCTTGGCCTGGAAATTTGAAAACAGGAAAGCGATGGTTTTTCCGAAATAGCCGTCAGACGGGTTTCCAATAACCGCTGCCCGTGGGTAACAAAAAGTTTCAATAATCATAATCTGCGGTTCTTTTCTTTTATGAATTCCATTTTTTTACAGCCGCCAGATTCACATCATTCACTATGTTCCGTGCAAGTGGGGTATATAAAAATTCAAGTTCTTTACTAAAATATTCATAAATTTTGCCCCGTACCATTTTCATGGTGGTATTCAGCAGGCCGTTCTCCTGGTTAAACGTTTCAGGCAATACCACAAAAGCAGCCGGCAGCCAGCGGTCGGGAAACAATTCCTCGTATTCCCCGCCTTTTTTGTATGCGTTTATTTCGTTTAAAATGATTTGCAGCGATTCGCGGTTTCCTTCGTCGGTTCCCGGTTCCATGCCGTTTTTTTTCAGCTCGCGGTTAATGGCCTCGATATCGGGAACAACCATCCCCACGGTGTATGGATTTTGGTTGTTGTAGAGCATTATCTGTTGAATGTAGGGCGACTTTTCCACAATGGCTTCTTCAATTCCTTCGGGGCTGTATTTTTCGCCGTCGTTGGCAATGAGCAGGCTTTTAAACCGTCCCAACACATAAAGGTATCCGTCATTGTCCAAATAACCCATGTCGCCGGTGTGCAACCAGCCGTCTTTTATGGTTTCGGCAGTTGCTGCCGGGTTATTCCAGTACCCCAGCATTACGTTGTCGCCTTTTACCACAATTTCCCCTTTCTGGCCGGTGGGCATTTCGTTGCCGTCGTCATCCAGAATTTTCAGGTCGAGGTACTTCACCAAACGACCGGAAGAACCAAATTTGATGGCATGGGGTACGTTGGAAGAAATGACCGGCGCCGCCTCTGTAAGTCCGTAGCCCTGGCAAACCGGTAACCCGATAGCATAAAAGAACCGTTGCAGTTCGATATCGAGCAGTGCCCCGCCGCCGATAAAAAACTGCAGTTTTCCGCCAAAACCTTCTCTTATTTTTTTGAAAAGAATTTTATCGAAAATCCACAAAGGCGGTTTGAGCAGTATTTTCCACCCTTTTCCTTTATTGTATCCCAGTCCGTTGTATGTATAGGCCATTTTCAGGGCAACCCGGAAAAGGTTAAAAAGTGTTTCCCCCTTTTTTCGGATTTGCCCTTCAATATTTTGCCTGAATTTTTTCGAAAACGCCGGAACGCTCATCAGTAGGGTAGGCTGAATTTCCTTGATATTCACCGGAATATTTTTCAGGGTTTCAAGCGGCGTTCTGCCCACTTCCACCGATGCAATACTCGCCCCTTTGTACATAAAAACATAAAGGCAGGCTGTGTGCGCAAAAGCATGATCCCAGGGAAGAATGGCCAGGGTGCGCCAGTCGGGTTGTAAATCCATGAGGGTGTTCGACTGCACCACGTTGGCGGCATAATTCAGGTGCGAGAGCATAATCCCTTTCGGATCGGCAGTTGTGCCCGAGGTGTAGCTGATGTTGGCCAAATCATCGGGCCGGATATTTTTCCAGGTGGCTTCCACTTCCATCTCGTGGGTTTTCAGGTATTCTTCGCCCTTTTTTATCAGTTCCCGGTAATCCACATCATTTTTACCGGGATTTTCTTTTCCGTCAATAAAAATGACCTTTTCCAGTTTGGGCAGTTTGCCTCTGATGGCTTCCACCTTCTCTGCATGTGGACCCGAAACAAATATATACTTGCTGCCACTGTGCTGCAGCCTGAACACCAACTCGCTTTCGTGCAACCGGATGGAAAGCGGAACATTTACCCCTCCGGCATAAAGCATTCCCAGCTCGCTGATGATCCAATCGTTGCGGCCATCGGAAACCAGGCCCGACCGGTCGCCTTTTTTCATACCAATGGAAACCAGGCCTGCGGCCAGTTTTAAAACTTGCTCCCGCGTTTCCTTGTATGTGGTACCTTCATATTTACCCTCTTTTTTCTCCCAGAGGTAAATATTATCGGGGTAGTTGGCAACTGCTGTTTCAAAAAGTTCGATTATTGTTTTCATTCCCAAACGGTTTGGTATTTTTTTGATTTTGATCTTCAAATGTATAAAAAATCAGGATATCCGGGTGATTTTAAAACGGCCTCTCTTTTATTTACCACACAACATCGTCGTTGGTTAACACGGCACTTCCGGGGCGCGGATTCGTAGCAGAAAAAACCTTCATTTTTTCATACGGCTCCAATTCAATCCCCTCTTCAGAAATTTCACCTTTTTCGTTAAGGATAGCATCCAAATTAAGGTCGAGGTGTTCTGCCAGAAAGGGATAGACTGCTTTGCGTTTGGGCAGTTCATAGCCGTGCCCTTCGTCAGGAAGATGGACGTTTTTTACGTTATTTTCAACGCCCATCAGGTTGTAAATATATTGAATGTGCGGAAACTCCACTTCCGGGGTGTTTTTGGTCCAGTCTTCACCGTCGGAAACTACCAACATAGGGCGTGGCGCTGCCAGGGCAGCAATTTCCACATTATTGGTCTGGTGCTTTTCACTTTTATGGACCGGCAGCCCGCTCTCGCACACGCAACCGCCAAAAAAGTGAGCCGAAACCTGCACCACCGGCACCGAAACTTTTATGCGGTCGTCAACCGCAGTGAGCAGAAAAGTCTGCGTTGCACCGCCCGATGCCCCGGTGATGGCAATCCGTTCCGCGTCAATATTCTCCAGCGACAACAAAAAATCAAGCGCCCGGATGCTGTTCCACAACTGTTGTTTCAGTGCCAGCGGATGCTTGTGCTCCCAGCCCCATTCGGCCATTTCGCCGTAGCCCACCATGTCGTAGGAAAAAACCGCCGCACCCATTCGGGCCAGCGCAGCACAACGGATTTGTGCGTCTTCGCGGTACCGCCCGTAATCTTCGGGTTGGGCCCAGTGCCCGTGTGCGCTCAAAATTCCGGGCATTTTTTCCTCCGGGTTTTCAGGAAGGTATAAACTGCCCGTAACAAACACACCGGGCAAACTTTCAATGGCTACATTTTTCACGGAATAACCATTGTATTTTCGTTCTTCGGTATAACGTGGTTTTAAAGGCGTTTTGGCAGGCGGCGTTTCCAGGCCGGCGCCTTTCAGTATTCCCTGTTTAATAATTTTTGCCCGGTGGAGCCATTCCGTTTTCGTTGTGTACGCTGTCCTGAGCTCGTCAATCACCCGCTGCGCCTCCTCCTCGGTATAGTAATGGCCAACACAAAGATCCGGATCATCCTGATCCTGCGAAAGCGCTGGCTTTATCGCCATCAAAAATGCAATAAAAAGGAACGAAAGTATTTTCATGACAAAAGAATTATAATGTTTAATTAAATCTTAGAGCCTGCATGCATCGTAAAATTGGTCATCAGTCATCCGTTAACGGTCATCCGTCGTCTTATTTCTTAAGCATCATCTCTTCTATCTCTTCCAGCGACTTCCCTTTGGTTTCAACCAGCGCGAATTTATAGAAAAGTAAACTGAGCAACGTGGTCACTGTAAAAAAGATAAAAACGGCGCCAACGCCAATTTTTGCCGAAACAACGGGAAAAAGCAGGGCAATCGCAAAGTTGAAAATCCAGTGCGAAAACGACCCGATGGCCGCTCCCCTGGCACGTATTTTATTGGGAAACATTTCGGAAAGAATTACCCAAATAACAGCTCCCTGCGAAAAAGCAAAAAAAGCGATATACCCGACAAGCAACCCGAGCAGCATGAAACCTTCGGTATTCCCTGAAATGTATGCCCAGCTGAAAAGGCCAAGGAATACCGACATTCCTGTTGCACCAACATAGAGCAGGAATTTTCTGCCAAAACGGTCGATGATGGTCATGGCCAGGATGGTAAACAGTAAATTGGTAACGCCAATCAATACCGACTGAAACAGCGCCGACTCGCCGGAAAACCCGGCTTCCCTGAAAATATCAGTGGAATAGTACATGATGACATTGATACCTGCAAACTGGTTAAACATCCCAATGGCGATACCAATAATGGCCAGTTTCAGGTAAGGTTTTTTGAACAACTGCACTTTTTTGCCGGCAGCTTCCACCTTCAGCGAATTTTTGATCGCTTTCATAAGTTCCTCGATGTCTTCGCCCGGGTTTACACGTTCAATCACCTGCCTGGCTTCGTCTTCCCTGCCAATTTTCACCAGCCAGCGCGGACTTCTGGCAATAAAAAACAGTAAGACCCACAGCACGGCGGAAGGAATTACACCGGCCAGAAACATCCAGCGCCAGCTGCCATGCAGGATGCTGTCGATCATATAATCGGAGAAAAATGCCACCAGGATACCTGTTACAATGGCCAGCTGGCTGGTAGCTACCAACCGCCCGCGTATTTTTGGAGGCGAAACCTCGGAAATATACATCGGCGTTAAAACCGATGCCCCACCCACTGCAAGGCCACCTATAAAACGTCCGGCAATAAAAATCCAAACGTTGGGTGCCAAACCGGTGGCAAGCATTGAAAAAAGGAACAATGCTGCCATCACTTTCAGCATGTAGCGCCGGCCATATTTATCTCCGGGTTTGCCAATAAACAACGCACCAAATACACAACCGGCAAGGGCAGTGCTCACCACAAATCCTTTCATAAAATCGGTCAGCTGAAAATGTTCCGCCACATAATAAATGGCACCGTTGATTACAGCGGTTTCAAACCCGAACATCAGGCCGCCCAGTGCAGCGACAAAAGTTACAAAGTAAAGGTATCGTCTCATCTTAATGCTGGTTTATTCGATTTATAAAAGGATAAAGATAATATTTCAGAAGAATTCAAAGCAAAAGTGCAAAGACTTTCAATCCTGAATACTATTTTTGAAAAAACAAAAGACACTATGATTTCAAGAAGAGAAGCATTAAAAGGGATGGCCCTGCTTGCCGGCGGAACATTCACCCTTCCTGCCGGGGGAGCAGGAAAAACGGTCGGCTCCGGCACCAGCCAATTCTCCTATTGTTTGAACACCAGCACTATTTCTGGTCAAAAAACGGGTTTTCTGAAAGAGTTTGAAATTACGGCAAAGGCCGGTTACGATGGCATCGAGATATGGATTCGCGACCTGGAAAAATATGTAGAGGAAGGGGGAAATTTAAAGGATTTGAAAAAATACACCGAAGATTTGGGCATCTCCATTGAAAACGCCATTGGGTTTGCCCAGTGGGCTGTAGATGACAACGAAGCCCGGGAAGCCGGCATGGAACAGATGAAACGTGAAATGGAAATGCTGGCCCAAATCGGGTGCAAACGAATTGCAGCCCCTCCGGCCGGTGCCACCAGCCCGCCATTGCTCGACCTTTTTGAAGTGGCCAAACGCTACCACGCAGTGCTGGAACTGGGCGACCAAACAGGTGTTTTACCTCAGCTTGAAATCTGGGGATCGTCGGCTAACCTGCATCATATCTCGCAGGCACTGTTTGTAGCCTCCGCAGCAGGACATCCCAAAGCCTGCATTTTGCCCGATGTTTATCACATGTTCAGGGGAGGAAGCAGTTATCACAGCCTGAAACTCATTTCGGGCAATGCCATCGAAATGTTTCATTTTAATGATTTTGTGGACTCCATTCCGCGGGAACAGCAACAGGATGCCGACAGGGTTTACCCGGGAGACGGGGCCGCCCCGTTTAATCAGATTATTAAATCACTGAAAAAAGCAGGGGGTAAAAAAGTACTTTCACTGGAACTTTTCAATGAAAATTATTGGAAAAAAGATGCACAGGAGGTAGCTCATACCGGACTTACGAAAATGAAGGAGGTGGTAAACGAAGCCGGTTAATTTTTTTCGATGCGGCTGTGGAGGATGGATTTCAACTCCTCCACGCTAAAAACCCCCTCTCCGGTCCAGAGGGGTTCACCTTTCATAAAAACGATTAGCGTGGGTATCCGGTGCACTTTGTAATGACTGGCAATAAAAGGATTTTTATCCACATTCACTTTCACGATTCTTACACCCTTCAACTCTTCTTTCACTTTTTTCAAAACAGGAGGCACCTCTTTGCAGGGGCCGCACCAGTCGGCATAAAAGTCAACCAATACCGGGTTCGAAGAATTGATGATATGTAAAAACCGCTGGTTCATTTCCCTTCTTCTGCTTTCTTTCTGCGTTTTTGTATAAAGTCATTTATAAAATCGCCCGCCAGGAAACCTACGGCAGCGCCCCATAAAGTACTCCAGTACCAAACCGATTGAATTGTGCAGGTTCCGCTTACGCATCCCACAAATCTCCAGTATAAATAACCACCCAGTGCTCCCAATGCGGTAAAAATAAGGGGCAAACCTTTTCCTTTCAAAATCTCTTTCATAATTGCATTTAATAAATGTTGAAACAATGTATTGTTACTCTTGTTTTTAAAATCCCATAAAAATTAATGATGGCAAATAAATATTATTGAACAAAAAATAGTTATTTATCCTGCCGTCCAAATTCAGGGTGTGCAAAAGAACATAATTTGGCAACAATTTCCATGAAAATGGATACCTTTATCAATAAATTTCGGACATTTACAAAAAAGAACCGGCATTTAAACTAAATTGTAATTTTTAAGGGCCCATTCAAGACTAACAAAATCCAAATAATTCAAATTAATTTTACAAAACAGTATCAACAAATCTTAAAAAAAAATGAAAAATCTGTATTACCTGATTTCCGTTTTATTAGTGCTGGCACTTGCCGCCTGCACATCAACGGACAACCCACCGGAAGAGAAACTATCGGTTTCCTATGAAAAATACCAGCTTGAAAACGGGCTTGAAGTTATTTTGCACCAGGATAAATCGGACCCGATTATTGCAGTAGCTATCCAGTACCATGTAGGTTCCAACCGCGAAGTACCGGGGAAAACCGGATTTGCGCACCTTTTTGAACACATGATGTTCCAGGAGTCGGAAAATGTTGGGCAGGACGAATTTTTCAAGAAAATACAGGGGGCAGGGGGCACTTTAAACGGCGGAACCAGCAACGATGGAACCGTATATTTTGAAGTGGTACCCAAAAATGCACTGGAAATGGTCCTTTGGCTCGAATCGGACCGGATGGGTTACCTGCAAAATACCGTTACCCGGTCCGCTTTTGCCAACCAGCAAAATGTGGTTCAGAATGAAAAAAGACAATCGTACGACAATCAGCCTTACGGGCACAACAGTTCGGTAATTGCCAAAAACCTCTATCCTGCAGAACATCCCTACAGCTGGACTGTGATTGGCGAAATGGAGGATCTGTTGAATGCCACGGTGGAGGACGTAAAGGAATTTCACTCGAAATTTTATGTTCCGAACAATGCCACCATGACCCTTGCCGGCGATTTTGAAAACGATGAGGTAAAACCGTTAATTGAAAAATATTTCGGGGAAATTCCCCGGGGGGAGGAACTGGCCGATCCGGAACCACAACATACCCAACTCGAAAACACCAAAAAACTTTTTCATGAAGACAATTTTGCCCGCACACCGCAACTTACCATGGTTTGGCCTTCAGCAGAACAATATTCTGAAGATGCCTATCCACTTAATTTACTGGCAAAAATATTGGGCAGCGGGAAAAAATCGCCGTTTTACCGGGTAATTGTAAAAGACAAAAAACTGGCGCCGGGCGCGGGGGTTTACAACCGGGCAATGGAACTGACAGGACAGTTCACCGTTTCGGTAAATGCCAATGCCGAAACCAGCCTGGCCGAAGTGGAAGACGCTGTTTTCGAAGCGTTTCGACTTTTCGAGGACGAAGGAGTTACCGAAAAAGACCTGGAAAAACACAAAGCCAGCCTCGAAACTGATTTTTACAACGGCATAAGTTCGGTTTTGGGAAAATCTTTCCAGCTGGCGCGCTACAATGAATACGCCGGTTCGCCCGGTTTTATCGAAGAAGACATTGCCAGGATAAAAGCAGTGACCATCGACGATATCATGCGGGTTTACGAAAAGTACATTCAGGATAAACCTTACCTTGCCACCAGCTTTGTTCCCAAAGGCGAAACCGGGTTAATAGCTGAAAATTCTGTAGATGCTGGTGTGGAAGAAGAAAGCATTGAAAATGCTACCCAGGTAGAACAATCCGTTGAGATGGATGAAGAAAACATTGAAAAAACACCCTCTTCATTCGACCGTTCTGTTCAGCCTGAAGTGGGTCCCGATCCGCAAATAACACTTCCCGATGTGTGGAACGAACAAGCCGGAAACGGAATAGAAGTCTGGGGAATAAAACATTCGGAAGTACCACTGGTTCGTTATTCACTGGTAATAAACGGAGGGCATCTGCTCGAAAGCATTGAAAAAGCAGGAGTTTCTTCCTTCCTCGCCAGCATGCTGATGGAAGGAACCGAAACCAAAACACCTGAAGAACTGGAGGAAGCAATTGATTTGCTGGGCGCAAACATCAGTATTTCCGGCGGAACAGAAAATATTACCATCAACGTAAATACCCTTGCACGTAATTTCGAACAAACCATCGCCCTGGTGGAAGAAATCCTGCTTGAACCGCGGTGGGACGAAGAACAGTTCGACCTGGTAAAATCGAGAATTGTAAATGGATTAAAAAGAAATGAAGCCAATCCCAATTACCTGGCTGCCACAAATTTTTACAAATTAATTTACGGCGAAAACACCATCCTCGGTTCTCCTACATCGGGAACCATTGAATCGGTTGAGTCAATTACCATGGATGATTTGAAAGATTTCTACAACCGAAACTTCTCGCCATCGGTTACTCAAATGCAGGTAGCTGGCGATATCGATCGCGAAAGGGTAATGGAATCCCTGGCAGGCCTTTCAGCTAACTGGGAACCCAAAGAGGTTGAATTTCCTGAATTGGAAACTCCGCAAGTGCCGGAAAAAGGCGGCCTGTATTTTATCGATGTTCCCGGAGCCAAACAATCCAATATTTATATAGGTTATGCATCCGTACCGCGCACCCATGAAGATTATTTCCCGGCTACCACGATGAATTACAAACTGGGCGGTTCGTTTAACGGAATCCTGAATATGATCCTGCGGGAAGAAAAAGGGTTCACTTACGGTGCCCGATCAGGGTTTACAGGGTATCAAAACCACGGGAATTTCACCGCAGGTTCCAGCGTTCGTTCCGATGCAACCCTTGAATCGGTCAATATTTTTAAAACCGAAATTGAAAAATACACACAGGAAATTAACCCGGAAGATATTCAGTTTACCAAAGATGCACTCCTGAAGTCGTATGCCCTGAAATTTGAAACCCTGGGTGCGTTGCAGCATATGCTCCGGACAATTAGCAGTTACGACCTCCCGGTGGATTATCCTGACCAGGAGGTTGCGTTCATCAGGAATTACAATGAGGAGCAACACAATCAACTGGCACAAAAGTACCTCGATACGGACAAAATGTATTTTGTAGTGGCCGGCGATGCCGGAACCCAGATGAAAGCGCTTGAAGGCGCCGGCCTGGGAAAACCCATACTTATCGACAACTAAGATAGAGGGAGCAAAATTGCAGAAACGCTGTCTTTTCATACACTGGCTGGTTCAGGATGAAAAGGCAGCGTTTCCTTTTGCAGACTGATCCTTCATTTTTCCGGAAGTAACCCTCCAACAATTTCTGCATGATTTTGTTACGGTTTTTATAAAGCAATTTTTGCATAAAGCATAAAGCGTTATAATTCAAAATTCTGCTGAATCATGAAAAATCTGGTTTATTTTATCACCGTAATATTTTTTTTGGCACTTCATTCGTGCAACCCTGCCGGCAACACTTCTGAAGAAGAACTAACAATCGATTACGAAAAGTATCAACTCGAAAACGGGCTCGATGTAGTTTTGCACCAGGACAAATCGGACCCGGTTGTGGCGGTAGCGGTTCAGTACCATGTGGGCTCCAGCCGCGAGGAGCAGGGCAAAACAGGGTTTGCTCACCTTTTTGAACACATGATGTTCCAGGAATCGGAAAATGTAGGCCGCGACCAACTCATCGAAAAAATTCAGGGCGCCGGCGGCATAATAAACGGCGGTACCAGCAGCGACGGGACCATCTATTATGAAGTGGTACCCAAAAATGCCCTCGAAATGGTGCTCTGGCTCGAATCGGACCGCATGGGATTCCTGAAAAACACGGTAACACAGGAGGCCTTTGCTAAAGAACAAAACGTGGTGTTAAACGAAAAGCGGCAGCGGTACGACAATCAGCCGTACGGACATAACCACTGGGTAACCGTCAAAAACCTTTACCCCGAAGGACATCCCTACAGCTGGACCGTTATTGGGGAAATGGAAGACCTTCAAAATGCAACCATTGACGATGTTAAAGAATTTCACTCCAAATATTATGTTCCCAATAATACAACCCTTGTTGTGGCGGGCGATTTCGAAACCGCGGAAATAAAACAGATGATTGAAAAATATTTTGGCGAAATTCCCCGGGGTGAAGACATAGCTGACCCTGAACCGCAACCTGCCCGGCTCGATTCCACGAAAAAACTTTTTCATGAAGATAACTTTGCACAGACACCCCAGCTTACCATGGTTTGGCCAACACCCGAACAATTTGCGGAAGATACTCCGGCCCTCGATTTTCTTGCAAAAATGCTGGCAAGTGGTAAAAAATCACCGTTCTACCGGGTTATTGTTAAAAACAAAAAACTGGCGCCCCAAACAGAAGCATACAACCGGGCCGGGGAAATATCGGGACAGTTCACCGTTACGGTAAATGCCAATGCAGGCACCCGCCTCTCCGAAGTGGAAGAAGCCCTGTTTGAAGCAATTGAACTTTTTGAAGAAGAGGGAATTACCGAAAAGGATTTGGAAAAACATAAAGCCAGCCTCGAAACTGATTTTTACAACAACATCAACTCGGTATTAGACAAATCGTTTCAACTGGCACAGTATAATGAATATGCCGGATCGCCCGGATATTTGAAACAGGACCTCGCCAATATTAAAGCGGTTACCATCGACGACATTTTACGGGTTTACGAAAAATACATCAAAAACAAACCCTACGTTGCTACCAGTTTTGTTCCCAAAGGACAGCCTGAGCTTGTGGCTGAAAATTCGGTGAGGGCAAATGTAATTGAAGAAGACATTGAACAAGCGGCACAGATTGAACAAACAGCGGTTGCCGATGAAGAAAACAGGGCCAAAACACCCTCTTCGTTCGATCGTTCCATTGAGCCGGTCCCCGGTCCCGATCCGGAAATTGTGCCGCCCGATGTGTGGAACGACCAGGCTGCCAACGGACTCGGCGTGTGGGGAATCAACCATACGGAAGTGCCGCTCGTTAGCTATTCTTTCGTGATTGAAGGCGGGCACTTGCTCGAAAGTATCGAAAAACCGGGTGTCGCCTCCTTTCTCGCCCGGATGTTAAAAGAAGGGACTGCCGGTAAAACACCTGAAGAGCTCGAAGAAGCCATCGAATTGCTGGGTGCCGATATTGACATTGAGGGAGGTGCCGAAAATATCACCATCAGTGTTAACACGCTGGCCCGCAATTTTGAAGAAACACTTGACCTGGTTGAAGAAATTCTGCTCGAACCGCGATGGGATGAAGAACAGTTTGAAGAAGTAAAATCGAGAATTATAAACGAACAGAAAAAATACGAAGGAGATCCTTCTTACCGGACCAGACAAAATTTTTTCAAACTCATTTACGGGGAAAACAATATACTCGGAACCCCCACATCGGGAACCATTGAATCGGTTGAGTCGATCACCATGGACGATTTGAAAGCCTATTACAACAACCATTTCTCGCCAACGGTTACCTCCATGCAAGTTGCCGGCGACATTGAAAGCGACAGGGTAATGAGTGCCCTGGAAGACCTTTCGGAAAACTGGGCTCCGAAGGAAGTTTCCCTGCCGGAAATTGAACCCCCGCCCCCTCCTGAAAAAGGCGGTTTGTATTTTCTCGATATTCCCGGCGCCAAACAATCCGTTATCAGTGCTGGTTATCCATCCATCCCGCGTACCCATAAAGACTACTTCCCGGCAACGGTTATGAATTTTAAACTGGGTGGTTCATTTACCAGTATCCTGAATGGAATACTCAGGGGTGAAAAAGGTTATACTTACGGCGCCAGATCTTATTTTGAAGGGTATAAAAACCTCGGTTACTTTGTAGCTTTTTCCAGTGTCCGGTCGGATGCCACACAGGAATCGGTAAACATTTTTAAAACTGAAATGGAAAAATATTCACAGGATGTCAGCGATGAAGATTTGGAATTTACAAAAAGCGCCCTTCTGAAATCTTACGCCCTGAAATTCGAAACGCACGATGCCTTGCTGGAAATGCTCCGGGAAATAAGCAGGTATAACCTTCCCGCCGATTACGTAAAACAGGAAGAGGAATACATCAGGGAATACAGTGCCGATGAGCACATCCGGCTGGCACAACAATACCTGCAAACAGATAAAATGTATTTTCTGGTGGCAGGAGATGCCGAAACCCAAATGGAACCACTTGAAAAAA